>CAMLCW010000178.1 GCA_946478645.1 uncultured Variovorax sp. | reverse complement strand
CGCGGTCCTTGATGGTGTCGCGCTTGTCGTGCTCGGCCTTGCCCTTGGCCAGCGCGATCTCGCACTTGACCTTGCCGGCCTTCCAGTGGAGGTTGAGCGGCACCAGCGTGTAGCCCTTTTGCTCGACCTTGCCGACCAGGCGCTTGATCTCTTCCTTGTGCAGCAGCAGTTTCTTGGTGCGGACCGAGTCGGGGTTGACATGGGTCGACGCGCTCTTGAGCGGATTGATCTGCAGCCCGACCACGAACAGTTCGCCGTCGCGGATCACCACGTAGCCGTCGGTCAACTGGACCTTGCCTTCGCGCAGCGACTTGACCTCCCAGCCTTCGAGCACCATGCCGGCCTCGAAGCGCTCTTCGAAGAAATAGTTGTACGCGGCCTTCTTGTTGTCGGCGATGCGGGAGGAGGTAGTGTCTTTTTTCTTGGTGGCCATCGTTGTCAGTTGGGGGCGCATGGCGCCCGGACAACCGCCCGGCATGCACAGGGCGTCGATTCTATGAAAACCGGCCGCCGGGCTCAGCGATGGCGCAACAGCGTGCGGTGCGGCGACTCGCCGAAGCGGCGCGCGTAGTCTTGCGCAAAGCGGCCGAGGTGGCCGAAGCCGTAGGCCAGCGCGACCGAGGTGACGGTGGCGTCGTGCGCGGGGGCCGAGAGGCTGCGGTGTACCGCGAGCAGGCGCCGTTCGCGCAGGTAGGCCATGGGCGTCTGGCCGGTGTGCTGCCGGAACACGAGTTGCAGGCTGCGCACGCACAGCCCGCTGGCCGAGGCGATTTCGTCGACCGTGAGGGTGTCGGTCAGGTGGGCCTCGATGTGGTCGCGCGCACGGCGCAGCGCGCGCGGTGCGACGTCGCCGTGCCCGGCGCGTAGCCGCTCGCTCTGATTGTGCGGCAGTTCGCCCAGCAGCGTGTGGATCAGTGCCGATTCGGCCTGGGCCAGGAAGGGCGTGGTCAGCGTCGTGCGGCCGCAGGAGAGCTCTTGCGCAAGGAAATCGACCAGGTGCTTCACGCTCGCGCCCGCGCCCTCGTCGAGCGCGATCGCGGGCTCGAACTCCAGCGGCCGGTCGCCGGCGGGCTCGCCGCACAGCGAGGCCCAGTGCCGCTGCACCACCGCGGTGGCGATCTTCACGATCAGGTGCGGCGTGTCGTCGCCCCAGCACATGCGCAGCGGCTTGCTCGGCGACGCGAGCGAGGCCCGGTGCACGTCGGACGTGAACGACCGGCCTGCCCAGTCGATCCGGGCGCTGCCCCGCAGCGGGATCTGCAGCAAATAGAAGTCGCCGAGGCAGCCGGGGTCGATGTCGACCTCGGCGCCGTACTGCACGTAGTTCAGCGAGATCTCGCCCAGCGGCGCCACATGGTGCCGCGCATCGAAGCTTGCCTGGCCGTGGCCCAGGTGCAGCCGATGCGGACAGAAGATGCGCGCCACTTCGTCGCGGGCCTCGTCGAGGTCGGGCGTGGCGATGACGGCGTAGCGCCCGAGCGGGAGCGTGGCCGATGGCGCGACAGCGTTGGGCATGCGGGGCAGCGTCGAAAAGCGAATAAATGCGTTTTGCGGACAGCGCGCTGCGCAATCCGGATTGGGCAGCGAATCCTTCAAATCTAAAGTACCTGCAGCCAATTGACAACCGCACCAACCAGGAGAAAGTGCATGAGCGACAAGGACTTGCAGGACAGGACGGTGCTCGTCACCGGTGGCGCGACCCTGATCGGTGCGGGCGTTGCGCGCTGCCTGCGCGATGCCGGTGCACGCGTCGTGCTGGCCGACATCGACGCGGTGCGCGGCGAAGCGGTGGCGCGCGAGATCGGTGCGGCGTTCATCGCCACCGACATCACGGACGACGCCGCGGTCCGGGCCTGCGTGGCGCAGGCGGCGGACGCCGAGGGCCGCATCCACGCGCTCGTGAACCTGGCCTGCAGCTATCTCGACAACGGCCTCGCTTCGCCGCGCGCCGAATGGCAGGCCGCGCTCGACGTGAACGTGGTCTCGGCCGCGATGATGGCGCGCGCCGTGCTGCCTTTCATGCAGGCGGCGGGTGGCGGCGCCATCGTCAACTTCACGTCGATCTCCTCGGGCGTGGCGCAGACCGGGCGATGGCTCTATCCCGTCAGCAAAGCCGCGCTGGTGCAGCTCACGCGCAACATGGCGCTCGACCTGGCGCCGATGAACGTGCGCGTCAACTCGGTGTCGCCGGGCTGGACCTGGTCGGCCGTGATGGACCAGCTCAGCGGCGGCAATCGCACCAAGACCGATGCGGTGGCCAAGCCCTTCCACATGCTAGGGCGCGTGGGCGATCCAGTCGAGGTCGGCCATGTCGTCGCTTTCCTGTGTTCGGCCAAGGCCTCGTTCGTCACCGGCGCCGACTGGGCGGTGGACGGCGGCTACTCGGCCATGGGGCCGGAGCAGGGCGAGCCGGCCATTCCCAGGCTCGCGGCCTGAAGCGCTGCCGGCGGATCCGTTTCTGCAATCCGTTTCTTCATCCACCCACGAGGCTTTCCCATGAGCAACATCGCATCGCAGCGCGCCAGGCCGCGCCGTTTCATGATCGTCGGCGCCGGGCAATCGGGCCTGCAGCTGGCACTGGGCCTCCAGCGCGAGGGCCACGAGGTGACCGTGGTCTCGAACCGCAGCGCCGAGGACATCGCGGCCGGCCGCGTGATGTCGAGCCAGTGCATGTTCGACAGCAGCCTGCAGATCGAGCGCGATCTTGGGCTCGACCAGTGGGGCGAGCGCTGCCCGCCGGTCGAGGGCATCGGCTTCACGGTGCCGCATCCCGAGAAGCCCGGCGAGAAGCTGCTCGCCTGGTCGCATCGCCTCGATGCGCCCGCGCGCTCGGTCGACCAGCGCCTCAAGGTGCCGGCCTGGATGAAGACCTTTGCCGAGCGCGGCGGGCAGCTGCTGTTCCAGGACGCCGGCGTCGAGGACCTGGAGCGCTGGACCCGCTCGCACGACCTGGTGATCGTGGCCGCAGGCAAGGGCGAGATCGCCCAGATGTTCGAGCGCGACGCCGCGCGCTCGCCCTACGACAAGCCGCAGCGCGCGCTGGCCCTGACCTACGTGCACGGCATGACGCCGCGCGCCGCGTATTCGGCCGTCAACTTCAACCTGATTCCCGGCGTCGGCGAGTACTTCGTGTTCCCCGCGCTCACGCTGTCGGGGCCTTGCGAGATCATGGTGTTCGAGGGCGTGCCCGGCGGTCCGATGGATTGCTGGGCCGACGTGAAGACCCCTGAAGAGCACCTCGCGCGTTCGCTCTCGATCCTCGAGACCTTCACCCCGTGGGAGGCCGAGCGCTGCCGCGACGTGCGCCTGACCGACGCCAACGGCACCCTGGCCGGGCGCTTCACGCCCACGGTGCGCAAGCCGGTGGGGCGCCTGCCTTCAGGGCGCACCGTGCTCGGCATGGGCGACGTGGTCTGCCTCAACGACCCGATCACCGGCCAGGGCTCGAACAACGCCGCCAAGTGCGCCGACGCCTACCTGCGCGCCATCGTCGCGCACGGCGAGGGCGCCTTCGACGCCGCCTTCATGCAGTCGGCATTCGACCGCTACTGGCGGTACGCACGCCACGTGGTCGAGTGGACCAACGCGATGCTGCAGCCACCGCCGCCGCACGTGCTCGAAGTGCTGGGCGCGGCGCAGGGCCATGCGGCCGTGGCGCGGCGCTTCGTCAACGGCTTCGACGATCCGCGCGACTACGCCGAGTTCTTCATGACGCCCGACGCGAGCAGCGCCTACCTGCGCTCGCTGGCGCCCCAGCCGGAGGCGGCCTGACCATGCGCGGCGAGTTCCGGTCCATCGAACTGCTGCGCTGCGAGCCCAGCGTGGGCGCGGGCGACTTCCGGCGCGCCATGCGCTGCCTGGTCGGCGCGGTGACCGTGGTCACCAGCACCGACGGCGAAACGCCGGTCGGCCTTACGGCCACGGCCGTGACCTCGTTCTCGGCCGAGCCCGCACGGATCCTGGCCTGCGTCAACCTGCAGGGCAGCAGCTTCCGCACCATCGCGCAGAGCCGCCGCATGGCCGTCAATCTGCTGTCGGTCGACCAGTCGGCGCTGGCGCTCGCCTTCTCGCGGCGCGCCGACGAGCCCGGCGACCGCTTCGCTTCGGCACGCTGGGAGACGCTGGTGACCGGCGCCCCGGTGCTGCGCGGCGCCCTCGCGGTATTCGATTGCGTGGTCGACGAAATGATGGTCGCGCACAGCCACGCCATGCTGATCGGCGAGGTCAAGGCAGCGCGCATCACCGATGCCCAGGACCTGCCGCTGCTCTATGCCTGCGGACAGTTCACCACCTTGCGCGACGGCGTGCCGGCCTGAGCGCGCAGCCAAAAAAGAGGAGATCCACGACATGACAGCTCAACAAGGCCGATGGCTGCAGGTGCCCGCCATCGACGGCAGCGGCAGCTTCCGCGCCTACCTCGCCGTGCCGGCCGCGGGCAAGGGGCCCGGCATCGTGCTGGCGCAGGAAATTTTCGGCGTCAACGCCACCATGCGGGAGGTCGCCGATCTCTACGCGGAGGAGGGCTACACCGTGCTCGCGCCCGACCTGTTCTGGCGCCAGCAGCCCGAGGTCGAACTCGGCGACACGCCCGACGACTGGCAGAAGGCCTTCGCGCTCTACCAGGGCTTCGACGAGGACAAGGGGGTCGAGGACGTCGCCGCCACGCTGGCGCTGCTGCGCTCTTTGCCCGAGCAGCAGGGCAAGGCCGGTGTGCTGGGCTTCTGCATGGGCGGCAAGCTCGCCTACCTCGCGGCCTGCCGCACCGACGCGGATGTCTGCGTGGGCTACTACGGCGTGGGCATCGAGCAGCGGCTCGAGGAGGCCGACCGCATCCGCGGCCGGCTCATGCTGCACATTCCCGAGCTCGACGGCTTCTGCCCGCCCGAGGCGCGAGCGCGCATCGTCGAGGTGCTGGGCGCGCGGCCGGACTGCGAACTGCACCTCTACCCGGGCGTCGACCATGCGTTCGCGCGGCTCGGCGGCGCCCACTACCACAAGCCTTCCGCGCTGATGGCGCACGCGCGCAGCGTGGCCGCCTTCCGGCGCGCGATGGGCCCGCACTACGACTTCTCGGCACTCTGGGACAAGCATTGCGAATACGAGTTCGCGACGCGCAACGTGGCCGACACCATGGCGACGATGGTCGCCGAGCCCTACGTCAACCACATCCCGACCCTGACCGGCGGCGTGGGGCACGAGATGCTGAGCCGCTTCTACCAGCATCATTTCGTGAACAGCAATCCGCCCGACACGCGGCTGGTGCCGATCTCGCGCACTGTTGGTGCGACGCAGATCGTCGACGAACTCCTGTTCAGCTTCACCCACACCTGCGAGATCGACTGGCTGCTGCCCGGCGTGGCGCCCACGGGCCGTGCGGTGGAGATCCCGCTGGTGGCGATCGTGCAGTTCCGCGGCGACAAGCTCTGCCACGAGCACATCTACTGGGACCAGGCCAGCGTGCTGGTGCAGGTCGGCCTGCTCGATCCGGCCGGCCTGCCGGTGGCCGGCGTGGAGACCGCGCGCAAGCTGCTCGACGAGACCCTGCCTTCCAACACGCTGATGGCGGCCTGGGCGCATTCGGGCTGACGCGGCGGCCTCCCGCGCGGGAGGCGGGGAGCCCGGCGGAGGCTCCCTACAATGAATCGCTCTTGCGATCCGATTCATGAAAACAGTCAACAAGTCCGTTCTCATCTGGTACAGCGCCGAAGAGATGTACGCGCTCGTCACCGATGTGGCGAAGTATCCGCAGTTCCTGCCCTGGTGCGACAAGGCCCGGGTCATTGAGGAAGACGAAGCCGGCATGACCGCCGAAGTCGGCCTGGCGTTTGCCGGCCTGCACCAGAGTTTCACCACCCGCAACACCCATGTGCCCGGCCGCGAGGTGCATCTCAAGCTCGTGGACGGGCCGTTCTCCAACCTCGACGGCACCTGGAAGTTCGTTCCCGTGGGCGAGCCCGGCGAACGCGCTTGCCGGGTCGAGCTGCACATGAGCTACGGCTTCAGCAACTTCGCGCTGCAGGCGCTCGTGGGGCCGGTGTTCGACACCATCGCTTCGAGCCTGGTCGAGGCCTTCGTGAAGCGTGCCGAACAGGTGTACGGCAGCGCCTGATGACGATCGAGGTCACGCTGAGCTGCTCGCCCGCGCCGCGCGAGGTGTTCGAGCAGGTCTTGCGGCTCGCGCCCGGCGCCACGCTGGCCGATGCGGTGGGCGCGAGCGCGCTGGCCGAGCGCTTTCCGCAGCTGGACTGGCGCGCCACGATGACGCCCGGCATCTGGGGCAGGGAAGCGGCCTGGGACCAGCCGCTGCAGGACGGCGACCGGGTGGAGCTCTGCCGGCCGCTCGCGGTCGACCCGAAGGTGGCGCGGCGCGAACGCTTCCAGCGCCAGGGGGCCCGGGGTACGGGGCTCTTCGCCAGGCAGCGGCAGGGCGGCAAGGCCGGCTACTGAACTCGCGACCTACTTGCAGTCGCTCTGGATGATCGACTGCAGCCGTTTCTGTTCCGCCGCGCGTGCGGTGTCGTCGAGGATCTCGCGCTCGCCGTTGGCGTTGACCCGCGCCACGCGCATGCCGCTGTCGTAGGTGGCCTTGGCCTGGCGTGCGCGCTCGCAGTTGTCCGCCTTGGCCTTGGCGACCTTCGCGGCCTCGGCGTCCTGGCGAGCCTTTTCCTCGTCCTGCGCCTTCTTTTTCTTCGCCTCGAGTTCCTTGTCGACGCCCGCGGGCTTGGGCGCCACAGCCTCGGTCGCACGCGCGGGCGCCATCTCGGCCGGCGCACCAGTGGCCCCGCGCGAAGGCGGCACCCCGGCGCGGCGCAGGATGTTCTTCTCGGGCACCTCGGCCGGTGGCGGCTGGTCGCTGAAGACCTTCTTGCCGTGGTTGTCGATCCACTGCCACTGTGCGCTGGCTGCGAACGGCAGCAGGCAGCAGGCCCATCCCAACAAGAACCGATGCGCGAATTTCATGAGCGGGAGTTTAGCTGCGCATTACGTTTTGCAACACCTGAGCGGGGGTACCCGTGCGGCAGGCTGCGGGTAAGTACCGGGTCTCGTTACAATCCTTCTTTTGGAGCTTCACCCATGCGCCTTCTCGGCAAAGCGCTCACCTTCGACGACGTGTTGTTGGTGCCAGCGTTCTCCCAGGTCCTGCCCAAGGACACCTCCCTCGCCACCAAACTCTCCCGAAACATCACGCTGAACCTGCCGCTCGTCTCGGCGGCCATGGACACCGTGACCGAAGCCCGCCTCGCAATCGCGATCGCGCAAGAGGGCGGCATCGGCATCGTGCACAAGAACCTCACCGCGCAGCAGCAGGCCGCCGAAGTGGCCCGCGTCAAGCGCTACGAGTCGGGCGTGCTGCGCGATCCGGTGGTCATCACCCCCACGCACACCGTGCTGCAGGTGATGCAGCTGTCCGAAGAACTCGGCGTGTCGGGCTTCCCGGTGGTCGACGGCGGCAAGGTGGTGGGCATCGTCACCAGCCGCGACCTGCGCTTCGAGACCCGCTACGACGTGCCGGTCAGCGAGATCATGACGCCGCGCGAGAAGCTGGTGACCGTGAAGGAGGGCGCCACGCCCGCCGAGGCCAAGGCGCTGCTCAACAAATACAAGCTCGAGCGTCTGCTCGTCATCGACGACGCCTTCGTGCTCAAGGGCCTGATCACCGTCAAGGACATCACCAAGCAGACCAGCTTTCCCAATGCGGCGCGCGACCCCTCGGGCCGGCTGCGCGTGGGCGCAGCGGTGGGCGTGGGCGAGGGCACCGAGGAGCGCGTCGAGGCGCTCGTCAAGGCCGGCGTCGATGCGATCGTGGTCGACACCGCGCACGGCCACAGCAAGGGCGTGATCGACCGCGTGCGCTGGGTCAAGCAGAACTATCCGCAGGTCGACGTGATCGGCGGCAACATCGCCACCGGCGACGCCGCGCGCGCGCTGGTAGAGGCGGGCGCCGACGGCGTCAAGGTTGGCATCGGCCCGGGCTCGATCTGCACCACCCGCATCGTCGCGGGCGTGGGCGTGCCGCAGATCATGGCGGTCGACAGCGTCGCTACTGCGCTGCAGGGCACGGGCGTGCCGCTGATCGCCGACGGCGGCATCCGCTATTCGGGCGACATCGCCAAGGCCATCGCCGCGGGCGCCAGCACCGTGATGATGGGCGGCATGTTCGCGGGCACCGAAGAGGCACCGGGCGAGATCGTGCTGTTCCAGGGCCGCAGCTACAAGAGCTACCGCGGCATGGGCTCGATCGGCGCGATGCAGCAGGGCAGCGCCGACCGCTACTTCCAGGAATCGACCACCGGCAATCCCAACGCCGACAAACTCGTGCCCGAGGGCATCGAAGGCCGCGTGCCGTACAAGGGCTCGATGGTGTCGATCGTCTACCAGATGGCCGGCGGCCTGCGCGCCAGCATGGGCTACTGCGGCTGCGCCACCATCGACGAGATGAAGAACAAGGCCGAGTTCGTCGAGATCACCACGGCCGGCATCCGCGAGAGCCACGTGCACGACGTGCAGATCACCAAGGAAGCGCCGAACTACCGCGCCGAGTGAGTTCTGGCTCGTTTAAAAATTCAGGCCAGATTGGTATAATCTGGCCTGTTTTCATTTCTGGCCAGATCATGCAGACCATCCCCGTGCACCAGGCGAAGGACCGCTTCTCGGCACTGCTCCAGGCGGTGGAGGCTGGCGAAGAAGTGGTCATCACGCGCCATGGCAAGAAGATCGCCCGCATCGTGCGCGAAGCCGACGCGCTGCCTTCCGGCAGCGAGCGCGAGCGCCTGCGGCAGGAAGCCCTCGAGCGCCTGCGCGCCTTCCAGGCGCGGGTCAAGCCCGACCCCGACTACAAGCCCGGCGACTGGAAGAACTACCGCGACGAAGGGCGGCGCTAGACCATGAAGCCGATCGTCATCGACGCCTCGGCCGCCGCGCCCTGGTTCATTCCGGAAGAGCGCTCGGCCGTCTCCGAGCAGGTCTATGCCGACGTCGTGACCTCGTCGGGCCAGTTCCGGGCGCCCTCGCTCTGGCTCTGGGAGACGAGCAACATCCTGCTCACTGCCTTCCGGCGCCGCCGCATGTCGCAGGACGAATTCGACGCCGGCCTGGCCTTGCTCGATGCCTGCCCGATCGAATTCGATCCCGCGCCCAACCTCCACTACCGCTCGCAGACCCTGCGGCTCGCGCAGGCCCACGGCCTGAGCTTCTACGACGCGAGCTACCTGGAACTGGCACTCCGCCTCAACGGTCAGCTTGCATCGCTCGACCGCGCCCTGGTCACCGCCGCGAAGAACTGCGGCATCCCTTGCCTCGACTTCTGACACCATGCAACACGACAAGATCCTCATCCTCGATTTCGGCTCGCAAGTCACCCAGCTCATCGCGCGCCGCGTGCGCGAGGCGCATGTGCTGAGCGAAGTGCATCCCTGCGACGTGACCGACGAATGGGTGCGCGAATACGCAGCCGACGGCCACCTGAAGGGCGTGATCCTTTCGGGCAGCCATGCCAGCGTGTACGAGGAAACCACCGACAAGGCGCCGCAGGCCGTGTTCGACCTCGGCGTGCCGGTGCTCGGCATCTGCTACGGCATGCAGACCATGGCGCACCAGCTCGGCGGCAAGGTCGAGGGCGGCCACAAGCGCGAGTTCGGCTTTGCGGCCGTGCGCGCGCATGGCCACACCGCGCTGTTGAAGGACATCGCCGACTTCACCACGCCCGAAGGCCACGGCATGCTCAACGTCTGGATGAGCCACGGCGACAAGGTCACGGAGCTGCCCCCGGGTTTCAAGCTCATGGCCAGCACCGAGAGCTGTCCGATCGCCGGCATGGCCGACGAGGCGCGGCGCTACTACGCGCTGCAGTTCCACCCCGAGGTCACGCACACCGTGCAGGGCAAGGCGATGCTCGAGCGCTTCGTGCTCGGCATCTGCGAGGCCAAGCCCGACTGGGTCATGCGCGACCATATCGCCGAAGCCGTCGAGAAGATCCGTGCGCAGGTGGGCGATGAAGAAGTCATCCTCGGCCTTTCGGGCGGTGTCGATTCGAGCGTGGCCGCCGCGCTGATCCACCGCGCCATCGGCGACCAGCTGACCTGCGTTTTTGTCGACCACGGGCTGCTGCGCCTGAACGAGGGCGACATGGTCATGGAGATGTTCGAAGGCAAGCTGCACGCCAAGGTGATCCGCGTCGACGCCAGCGACCTGTTCCTCGGCAAGCTCGCGGGCGTGAGCGACCCCGAGGCCAAGCGCAAGATCATCGGCGGCGAGTTCGTCACCGTGTTCAAGCAGGAGGCCGCGAAGCTCAAGGCCGGCGATCAGGGCCACAAAGGTGCGACCTTCCTGGCGCAGGGCACCATCTACCCCGACGTCATCGAGTCGGGCGGCGCCAAGAGCA
>CAMLCW010000177.1 GCA_946478645.1 uncultured Variovorax sp. | reverse complement strand
CTACCGCAGCTGGGTCAAGGGCAAGGGCGTGCCGCACGACCAGTTCGACGGCCGCCCGGTGATCGGCATCTGCAACACCTTCAGCGAACTCACGCCCTGCAACTCGCATTTCCGCACGCTGGCCGAGCAGGTCAAGATCGGCGTCTACGAGGCCGGCGGCTTCCCGCTCGAGTTTCCGGTGATGTCGCTCGGCGAGACGCTGCTGCGCCCCACCGCCATGCTGTACCGCAACCTCGCGAGCATGGACGTGGAAGAGAGCATCCGCGGCAATCCGCTCGACGGCGTGGTGCTGCTCATGGGCTGCGACAAGACCACGCCCGCGCTCATGATGGGCGCCGCCAGCGTCGACCTGCCGACCATCGGCGTCTCGGGCGGGCCGATGCTCTCGGGCAAATGGCGCGGGCAAGAACTGGGCTCGGGCACCGGCGTGTGGCAGATGAGCGAGCAGGTGCGTGCCGGCACGCTCAAGCTGCAGGACTTCTTCGAGGCCGAGAGTTGCATGCACCGCAGCCACGGCCACTGCATGACGATGGGCACCGCGAGCACCATGGCGAGCATGGTCGAGTCGCTCGGCATCGGGCTGCCGGGCAATGCGGCCTACCCGGCCGTGGACGGCCGCCGCAACGTGCTCGCGCGCATGGCGGGGCGGCGCATCGTCGACATGGTCCATGAAGACCTCAACATATCGAAGATCCTCACGCGCCAGGCGATCGAGAACGCGATCAAGGTCAACGCGGCCATCGGTGGTTCGACCAATTTCGTCATCCACCTGCTCGCCATCGCGGGGCGCATCGGCGTGGAACTCACGCTCGACGATTTCGACCGCATCGCCTCGGAGCTCCCCTGCCTCGTGAACCTGCAGCCATCGGGCCAGTTCCTGATGGAAGACTTCTGCTACGCCGGCGGCCTGCCGGTGGTGATGAAGGAGATCGCCGACCTGCTGCACAAGGACGTGATCACCGCGAGCGGGCAGACGCTGTGGGACAACGTGAAGGACGCCGAGAACTACAACCCGCAGGTGATCCGCCCGCTCGCCGAGCCCTTCAAGGACAAGGCCGGCATCTGCGTGCTGCGCGGCAACCTCGCGCCCAACGGCGCGATCATCAAGCCCAGCGCCGCCACGCCCGAGCTGCTGGTGCACAAGGGCCGCGCGGTGGTGTTCGAAAGCGCCGACGACCTGCACAAGCGCATCGACGACGAGAACCTCGACATCGACGAGCACTGCGTCATGGTGCTCAAGAACTGCGGCCCCAAGGGCTACCCCGGCATGGCCGAGGCCGGCAACATGCCGCTGCCGCCGAAGGTGCTGCGCAAGGGCATCACCGACATGGTCCGCATCAGCGACGCACGCATGAGCGGCACCGCCTACGGCACCGTGGTGCTGCACACCGCGCCCGAGGCCGCCGCGGGCGGGCCGCTGGCGCTGGTGCAGGACGGCGACATCGTCGAGCTCGACGTGCCGAACCGCAGGCTCCACCTGCACGTGAGCGACGAAGAGCTCGCGAAGCGGCGCGAAAAATGGGTCGCGCCCAAGGCGCCGCTCGATTCGGGCTACTGGAAGCTCTACGTCGACACGGTGCTGCAGGCCGACCAGGGCGCCGACCTCGCGTTCCTGCGCGGCCGGCGCGGCCCGTTCGTACCGCGCGACAACCACTAGCATGGCCAGGCTGGTCGCGATCGACTGGGGCACGAGCTCGCTGCGCGGCGCATTGCTCGATGCCGGCGGCGAGGTGCTCGAGGAGCGCAGCGATCCGCGCGGCATCCTCAAGGTGCCCGCGGGCGGCTTTCCCGCGGTGTTCGAATCGCTCTTCGCCGACTGGATGCAGCCCGCCGGCATGCGCTGCCTGATCTCCGGCATGGCCGGCAGCAAGCAGGGCTGGGTCGAGGCGCCCTACTGCGCCTGCCCCGCGGGCCGGGTCGAGATCGGGCGCAGCATCATCGACATCAATGGTGCATTCCCCGGCGCGCGCATTGCGATCGTGCCGGGCCTCAGCGACGTGCACGACGGCGTGCCCGATGTGATGCGCGGCGAAGAAGTGCAGATCCTCGGCGCCATGGCGCTCATGGGCGCGGACGAAGGCGTCTTCGTGCTGCCCGGCACGCACAACAAGTGGGCGACCGTCAAGAAGGGCCGCGTGACGGGCTTTCGCACTTTCATGACCGGCGAGTTCTATGCGCTGCTGAGCCAGCATTCGATCCTCGCGCGCACGCTCCAAGCCGATGCGCCGCTCGACGAGGCCGCATTCGTGCAGGGCGTGGCGCGCGCCGACAACGGCCAGGGCCTGCTGCACAACGCCTTCGGGGCGCGCACGCTCGCCCTGTTCGATCGCCTGCCCGCGCAGGAGCTCTCGAGCTATCTGTCGGGCCTGCTGATCGGCGAAGAGCTGCGCACCCAATCGCTGCATGCCTTCGGCGAGGTGGTGCTGATCGGCGCGCCCGCGCTGACCGAACGCTATGCGCTCGCACTGCGCACCACGGGCGTCGCCACGCGCATGCTCGGTGCCGAAGCCACATGGGCCGGACTGCACGCGCTGTCCGGCTTCCTCGACGCAGACAGGAGCCCTCCGCCATGACCCACACGCCCCACGAAAAGTTCGATGCGGCGATGCGCACGCTGCCGCTCGTCGCGATATTGCGCGGCCTCACGCCGCCCGAAGCCGCCGACGTCGGCGATGCGATCGTCGCATCGGGTTTCGGGCTGCTCGAGGTGCCGCTCAATTCGCCCGATCCCTACGCCAGCATTGCGCTGATGCGCGCGCGCTTTCCGGCCGCGCTCGTGGGCGCGGGCACCGTACTCGACGTGCAGCAGGTGCGCCATGTGCACGACGCGGGCGGTGAACTGGTGGTGGCGCCCAACTTCAATGCCGGCGTGATCGCCGAGGCCGTGCGGCTCGGCATGGTCTGCCTGCCCGGCGTGATGACACCGACCGAGGCCTTTGGGGCGCTGGCGGCGGGCGCGACCGGCCTCAAGCTGTTTCCGGCCGAACTCGCGTCGCCGGCCGTGGTCAAGGCCCTGCTCGCCGTGCTGCCGCCGGGCACGCCGCTGATGCCCGTGGGCGGCATCACGCCGACGAACATGGGCGAATGGCGCGCGGCCGGTGCGGCAGGCTTCGGCATCGGCTCCGCGCTCTACAAGCCCGGCAAACCGGCAGCGCAGGTGCGCGCCGACGCAGAACGCTTCGTTGCCGCCTACACGGGCACGGCCCGCGCCTGAACACCTTTTTTCGTCCAATCACCCCCATCCACGAGGAACGCGCGATGTCCGCAGACCAGCAGCAATACGCCAGCCCCGCCGTGCGCACCCTGCGCGAAGACCTTGCGCTCGCGCTGCGCGCTGCCGCCCACCACGGCCTGTCCGAAGGCGTGTGCAACCATTTCAGCGTGATGCTGCCCGGCGCGCAGGACCGCTACCTCATCAACCCCCGCGGCCTGCACTGGAGCGAGGTCGGCCCCGACGACATCGTGCTGATCGACGTGCATGGCGAGGTGCTGGCCGGCCGCCACCGCGTCGAGCCGACCGCGCTGTTCATCCATGGCGCGGTGCACCGGCTGACCGGCCATGCGGTGGTGCTGCACTGCCACATGCCCTATGCCACCGCGCTCACGCTCACGGCCGACCGCGCGCTCGACCCGACGCTGAGCCAGAACGCGATGCGCTACATGAACCGCATCGCGATCGACGCGGTCTACAACGGCCTTGCGCTCGACGATGCCGAGGGCGAACGCATCGCGCGCGCGATGGCCGGCAAGGACGTGGCCTTTCTCGCGAACCACGGCGTGGTGGTGGCCGGCGCCACGATCGCGCATGCCTACGACGATCTCTACTACCTGGAGCGCGCCTGCCTGCACCAGGTGATCGCGCAGTCCACCGGCCGGCCGCTGGTGCCGGTCGACCCCGCGATGGCCGCGCACGTGGCCGCGCAGATCCAGGGTGAACGCGAACAGTCCGACCTGTTCTTCGAGGCGCTGCGGCGCCTGCTGCCCGCGCCGCGCTGAAACCGCACGGGGCTGCGGCTTACAGCTCTTCATAAGGTTTCGCTTCAGCCTTACAAAGCGTTCACATGGCGCCCCGACGATAGGGCTTCCAACCACTCCATCGGAGTCGCCATGAAAAAGCTTGCATTCGCCACCTGCGCCGCCGCCCTGCTCTCCATCGCTGCATTCAGCGCCCCGGCGCAGGCCCGCTCGGGCGACGGGTTCATCCAGGCCCAGGTCTACGTGGTGCCCGGCCACCCGCCGCCGCCGCGCCATCACTACTACGCGCCGCCGCCCCCGCCGCACCACTACTACGGTTCGCGCTATTACCGCGACCACGACCATCGGCCCCGTCATTGGGAGCACCGCCGCCATGGCCGCAGGGACTACGACCGTGACGGCGTGCCCAACCGCTACGACCGCCGGCCCCACAACCCCTATCGCTACTGAGCGCGCGCCGCAGGCGTTCAGGCGGCGGCCGGCACGGCCGCGTAGGCCGGCGTGTCGCTCGACAGGCTCTGCTTGAGCTGGCGCGAGACCGCATCGGCCAGCACCTCGGGCAGGCCGGCCTCCACCCCCGCGAGCGCCAGTGCCGCCACTTCGTCGGGCGAGGCCTTCGGGCCCGGCACGTGCGCGGCCATGTCGGTGTCCATGTAGGCGACGTGCAGGCTCGTGACCTGCGTGCCCTGCCCCGCCAGTTCGTTGCGCAGCCCGTTGCTCAACGACCATGCGGCCGATTTGGTGGTGCTGTAGGTCGCCACGGACGGAAACGTCGTCCAGCTCAGTGCCGACAGCACGTTCACGATGGCGCCGCCGCCGTTCGCGCCGAGCACCGGTGCGAAGGCCTTCGAGAGCGCCCACACGCCGAAGAAATTGGTTTCGAATTCCGCGCGTGCGGCTCCCATCGCACCGTCGTCCAGCAGCTTGCTGCCGCGTGAAATGCCTGCGTTGTTGACCAGCAGCGTGACGTCGCCGCAAGCGCGCACGGCCGCCTCGATCTGCGCGGGCTGCGTCACATCGAGCGTGATCGGCACCACGCCCGGCAGCGCAACCTGCCTCGCATCGCGCGCGGCTGCATAGACCTTGCGTGCGCCCCCCGCGAGTGCCGCCCTGGCGAATGCGAGCCCGAGGCCGCGATTGGCGCCGGTGATGAAAACTACGGAGTCCTTGATTCTCATGAAGCGCCTTTCAGGGACAGGGTCCCGGGTGGAAAAAAGAGATTCAGGCCTGCGCCATGCGCCGCAACAGACTGCCCGGCGTGCGAGGCCACCCGACGCGGCCGAACCATGCGCCGCCCGCGATCGCCGAGGCGATCACAACGCCATACACCACGAGCGCCGCGCCCTGCACCGCGAACACTGCCGCGAGCCCGCCGCCCGCGCGCAGCACGAGCCAGCCGCCGAGCCCGGCCACCACCAGGCGCGCCAGGTTGCCGAGCACCGGCCACATCAGGCGACCCGCCCCCTGCGAAGCGAAGTACAGCGCCAGCCCCACGCCGAAGAAGCCGTAGAAAGGCCCGACCAGGCGCAGGTACTGGGCGCCGGTCTCGAGCATCGCGGGATCGCTGCCGAACAACAGCAGCCAGGGGCGCGGAAACAGCGCCGCCGCCAGGCCGATGGCCTCGGTCAGCGCAAAGGCCAGCCCCGCGCCGGCCCAGGTGGCGCGCAGCGCGCGCTCATGCTGGCCAGCGCCCATGCAGGTGCCCACCATCGCGACCATCGGCGCGCCGAGCCCGAACACCAGCGGCACCAGCAGGTATTCGAGGCGCGACGCGGTGCCGTAGCCGGCGAGCGCACCGGTGCCGAAATGCCCCGTCAGCGCCGTGGCGATGCCGATCGAAAGGTTGGTGGCCACCGTGGCCACCGACGCGACGAGCCCGACGCGCAGGATGCCGCGAAAGAAGGGCCAGCGGAACTGCATCGCGTCCCGCCGGGGGCGCAGCAGGCTCTTCGGCGAGCGCAGGTAGACGATGAGCGCGATCGAACCCAGCAGGTAATACAGCAGCAGCGCCATCGCGCCGCCCGCGATGCCCATGCCCGGCAGCGGCCCCCAGCCGAAGATCAGCAGCGGCGATGCGGGCACGAGAAAGAACACGCCCGCCACCGTCACCCGGGCCGGAACCGCCATGTTGCCGGTGCCGCGAATCACGGCCGCGAGCGAGTTGAAGAGCCACACCAGCACCGCGCCCGCGAACACCCAGTTCGAGTACGTGAGCGCCGCATCGAGCGCGGCGCCGCTGCCGCCCATCACGCCATAGAGCCAGCGCCCGCCCGCGAGCAGCGCCAGCGTGAAGCAAAGCCCGAAGCCGATGGCGATGACCACCGCATGCCACACCAGCGCATCGGCATCGCCGCGCCGTCGCGCACCGAGCGCGCGTGCGATCGACGAGGCGATGCCGCCACCCATCGCGCCGGCCGACGTCATCTGCATCAGCATGACGATCGGGAACACCAGCGCCATGCCCGCGAGCGCATCGGTGCCGAGCTTGCCGACGAAGTAGGTTTCGATCAGGCCGACCGCCGCCTGCGCCACCATCACCAGCACATTGGGTGCGGCAAGGCGCAGCAGCGTGGGCACGATCGGCGCCTCCAACAAACGGCGCGTGCGTGGATCGAGGTCGGCCTGGAGCGGGCTGTTGCTGTTCATGGTGCGTCTCCTTCGGCCGCTCAAGCGCGGGCCGCGACCGCTGCCGGAACCGCGACCGCCTTCGCCGGCCGGCGGATCGCCAGCACCACCACCGCGGCAACCAGGCAGGCCGCGCCCGCCGCATACAGCGCCGGCGTGTAGGTGAGCAGCAGCGTGCGCACGAAGCCCGCGCCGTAGGCGGCGGTGGCGGCGCCGAGTTGATGGGCCGCGAAGACCCAGCCGAACACCATGCCCACCTTCGCCGGCCCGAACTCGGCGCCCGCGAGCTTCACGGTCGGCGGCACGGTGGCGATCCAGTCGAGCCCGTAGAACATCGCAAACAGCCCCAGGCCGTAGATCGTGAACTCCGAATGCGGCAGCCAGAAGAGCGAGAGCCCGCGCAGGCCGTAGTACCAGAAGAGCAGCTTGCGGTTGTCGTAGCGGTCCGAGAGCCAGCCCGACAGGATGGTGCCCACGAAGTCGAAGGCGCCCATCATCGCCAGCACCGAAGCGGCCGGCACCGCGGCCATGCCGAAGTCGCCGCACAGCGAGATGAAGTGCGTCTGCACCAGCCCGTTGGTGCTCAGCCCGCAGATGAAGAAGGTGCCCGCGAGGATCAGGAACGTGCGGTTGGTCGACACTTCCTTCAGCACGCGGAACGGCGTGGCAAAGGTCATTGCCGCCGGGGGTGCCGCTGCGGGCGGCGCGCTGCCGGGCTCGGCCTTCTCGCCATAGGGCAGCAGGCCCACGTCCGAGGGGCGGTTGCGCACCAGGCACAGCGCGAGCACGCCGATCAGGGCGCTGCCGATCACGACCGGCACGATCGCCGAGCGCCAGCCCCAATGCTCGATCATCCAGGCCGCGAACGGCAGGAAAGCCAGTTGCCCGGTCGCCGCACTGGCCGTCAACATGCCGATGACCAGCCCGCGCCGCGCCACGAACCATCGGTTGGCCACCACCGCCCCGAGCACCAGTGCCGTCAGGCCGGTGCCGAGCCCCAGCATCAGGCTCCAGAGCACGAACAGCTGCCACAGCTGCGAGGCCGTCGTCACCAGCGCCATGCCCAGCCCGACCAGCGCCAGGCCGCTGCACATGACCGCGCGCAGGCCGTAGCGCTCCATCAGCACCGCCGCGAACGGCCCCATGAGCCCGAACAGCGCGAAGCGCAGCGCCAGCGCCGAGGAAATCTGTTCGGTGCTCCAGCCGAACTCCTTGCCCAGCGGCTGCAGCATCGCACCCGGCAGGCCCAGCGCGGCCGACATCGTCAGCATGGTCAGGAAGGTGACTGCGGCAACGACCCAGCCATAGTGAATGCCACGGCGCTGCAGCCAGGTGGAGACGGAGTGGGCGAACATGGAACCTCTTCTTGGGTTTGTTGTGGGAGTGGGGGAAAGGAAAACGGCCGCGTCTGCGGCCGTATCACTCGGGCAGGTCCGGCGCGCCGTCCGCGCCCAGCAGGTCGAGCGATTCGTCGATCAATTGGTGCAGCGCCAGCACGCGCTCGATGCCGAGCAGCGCATTGAGCTTTTGCTGCGCGGTCTTCCAGTGCTGCTGCGCCTCGCGCCATTTCGTGTCGCCGTCGGGCGTGAGCACCAGCAGGCGGCTGCGCGCATCGACGCCTGCGCCCTGCTCCACCCAGCCCGCCGCGATCAGCGGCTGCAGGTTGCGGCTCAGCGTCGACGCGGTCATCTTGAGCTCGGCCGCGAAATCGACCGGCCGCACCGGCCCGAGCCGCCGCAGGTTCGACAGCAGCGAGTACTGCGTCGTCTTGAGGCCGCTCTTCGAGACCTCTGCGTCGTAGTACGCAGAGAGGCGGCGCGTGAGCTGGCGCACCTTGAAGCTGGTGCAGCCGCGCGGGCGGGTCGGGGTGTCCATGATGATGATTGTAGGTGCAACCATTGCATATGCAATTGATGATGCGCGACAATGACCACAGGAGAAACTCAGGAATGACAGCCGAATGACGACCACCTCCCAACTCGAAGCCTGGATCGCCGAAGAGCGCCAGGTCGCCCAACGGATCGAGAACGGCCCCGGCCCGGGCCTCGCGCGCCCCGAGCAGACCGCCGGCAAGACCGGGCTCGAGACGATCCGGGCCATGCTGAACGGCGAGATCCCGTTCGCCGCCATCGCGAAGACGCTCGACTTCATGCTGCTGTCGGCGAGCCCCGGTGTGGCGGTGTTCCAGGGCACGCCGCTCGCGCAGCACCTGAATCCGCTCGGCACCATCCACGGCGGCTGGATCGCCACGCTGCTCGACTCGGCGCTGGGCTGCTCGGTGCACACGATGCTGCCGCCCGGGCGCGGCTACACCACCGCCGAACTCGGCGTGAACTACGTCAAGGGCCTCACGCCCAAGGTGCAGCGGGTGCGCGCCGAAGGCAAGGTGATCCACTGCGGCCGGCAGCTCGCCACCGCCGAGGCGCGGCTCTTCGGGCCCGACGGCACGCTGTACGCGCACGCCACCACGACCTGCCTGGTGTTCGAAGTCCCGCCGCCGAAACCATGAGCCCGGATTCGGCCATGCCGTCCACACCCGACCCGATGCCCTCGCCCGCGGCCGTGCTGCAGGCGCTGCTCGACGCGCGCTACAGCTGCCGCGGCTACCTGCCGCAGCCGGTGCCGCGCGACACCATCGACGCGATCCTGCAGGCGGCGCAGCGCACGGCCTCCTGGTGCAATTCGCAGCCCTGGCAGGTCATCGTGAACAGCGCCGCAGCCACCGAGCGGCTGCGCCAGGCCTTCGACACGCCCGAGGCCGCGGCCGACGCCGGCCATGACATCGCACCGCCGGCGGAATACCGCGGCGTCTACCAGGCGCGCCGCCGCGAGTGCGGCTTCCAGCTCTATGAGAGCGTCGGCGTCGCGCGCGGCGACCGCGAGGCCTCGCAGCGCCAGGCGCAGCAGAACTTCAGGTTCTTCGGCGCGCCGCACCTGGCGCTCGTCACCACAGAGGCCGCGCTCGGCACCTACGGCGTGCTCGACTGCGGCGCGTACGTGCACAACTTCATGCTGGCCGCGCGCAGCCTGGGCGTCGCCAGCATCGCCCAGGCCGCGGTCGCCTCGCGCGCGCGCTTCCTGCACCGCTGGTTCGACATCCCGGCCGACCGCCACGTGGTGTGCGGCATCTCGTTCGGCTACGAGGATCCGTCGCATGCAGCCAATGGCTTCCGGACCTCGCGCGCCACGCCGGCCGAGGCTTGCCGCTGGGTCGATTAGCCGACCGGCATGTAAGTACAAGGAACTCTCATCCAGCGCCGGGCAGTGATAATGATTCGCATCGTCATCTTTTGTGGCGATCCTTTCCGAAACAAACAGGAGGATTCTTCATGACCGACCGCTTCGGCATTCAAGGCCGCGCCGCGCGCGCACTGATCGGCGTCAGCACCGCCTGGCTGGCAGCCACCGCGCTGCCCGCCCATGCCGCCAACGACGAACTCACGCTCTACACGACGCGCGAGCCCGGCTTGATCCAGCCGCTGATCTCCGCTTTCAGTGCCCAGAGCAAGATCAAGGTGAACACGGTGTTCGTGAAGGACGGCCTGCTCGAACGCGTCAAGGCCGAGGGCGCGCGCTCGCCGGCCGACGTGCTGATGACGGTCGACATCGGCAACCTGATCGACCTCGTCGACGGCGGCGTGACGCAGCCTGTGAAGTCGGCGGCGCTCGAATCGGCCGTGCCGGCCAACCTGCGCGGTGCCGATGGCCAGTGGTTCGCGCTCTCGCTGCGCGCGCGCGTGCTCTATGCCGACAAGACCCAGCCGATCACGAACTTCCGCTACGAAGACCTCGCCAATCCCAAGTACAAGGGCAAGG
>CAMLCW010000176.1 GCA_946478645.1 uncultured Variovorax sp. | reverse complement strand
GTGGGTCAATATTGGATGGAAATGCCGGGTCAGGATTGCATGGAACTCAACAGCGATCTGACCACGAGGTTGCAGCTCACATGGCTTGGTGTGCGGCGGTGCAGGCAGGCGAACCGCAGGATATGACCTTGCCACGAGGCTGGCGCTTTCGAACGCGATGATGGCGGCATCACCTCGATGTACACCGCTTCACCGGTCTACGACTGCGATCGCTTGGATCTGGCTGCGCGGGGCGCCTGGCGCTCACTGCGCGACGACGGCGACCCCTCGGATCTGGCCCGCCCCGGGCGGACCCGCGGGCCTCGGGTAGCGATCCGGCGAGAAACGGTGCATCAGCTCCGCCTCGCGGGCGCGGGCCATGGCAAGGTTCGCGAGCTTCACATGGCCGAAACCGCGGATCGCGAGCGGCAGTGCGGCGATCTGGGCGGCGAGCGCCTGGTTGGCAGGCGTGAGTTCCCGCGCAAGCTCGTCGAGCCGCGCTTCGAACTGGCCGATCAGCGCGCGTTCGAGCCGTCGCTCCGCCGTGTGGCCGAACGGATCAAAGGGCGTGCCGCGCAGCCGCTTGCCGCGGGCGAGCCATTTCATGGCAGGCAGCATCCAGCCGCCCAGGCGGATCTTCGCCGGTGGCTGGCCGTTGCGGGGACGCGCGAGAAACGGCGGTGCCATGTGGAATGCGAGGCTTGGATTACCTTCGAATTGCCCGGCAAGCTCCTTGCGGAAGCGGCCGTCGCTGTAGAGCCGCGCGACCTCGTATTCATCCTTGTAGCTCATGAGCTTGCGCAGGCTGCGTGCAGCATTGCGCGCGAGCGGCAGGGAAGGATCGCCGCCCGCCAGCGCGGCCTCGCACTGCGCGATCCGGCGCACGCGCGTTTCGAAGCGCCGCGCCCAGGCGGCGTCCTGGTAGCTGTGCAACTGCGTACGGGCTTCGGCGATCAGCGTCTCGAGCGATGCATCGGCGAGGTTCGTTGCGGCGGCTGCGCCGCCGCCTCGCAGCGTCGCGATCGCGTCTGGCCGGTCCGCGGCGAGGCGCCCGAGTGCGAACGCCGTGAGGTTCGCTGCGACGGCGACGCCGTTGAGCTCGATGGCGCGCGTCAGCGCCTCGAGGCTCAGCGGCACCAGGCCGCGCTGCCAGGCATATCCGGTGGCGAGGATGTTCGAGGCGAGCGTGTCGCCGAGAAATTCCTCGGCCAGGACCTGGGCGTCGAACGTCTCGACCCGGTCGTGGCCGGCCGCGAAGCGCATCTTCTCGCACAGCAGTTCGATCTGCAGGTCGGCGTCGGGATTGCGCAGCGATTCGGCCACGGGAATTCCGTGGGTGTTCGCGAGGATGCGGGTGCGTCCGTGGCGCACGGTCTGCAAGGCTTCCGGCGAAGCGCCGACCACGATGTCGCATGCGAGGATCGCGTCGGCCTGCTGGGTATCGATGCGCACCTGGTTGAGCCGTTCGGGCCGGTCGGCGAGCCGCACGAAGCTCAGGACGGCGCCGCCCTTCTGTGCGAAGCCCATGAAATCGAGCACGCTGGCGGACTTGCCTTCGAGGTGAGCCGCCACCGCGATCACGGCGCCGACGGTGACGACGCCGGTGCCGCCGACACCGGTGACGAGCAGGTCGTAGGGCGCTTCCCAGTCGCCGCGAGCGGCAGGCCCGGGCAGTGCCTGCACCTGCTCAAGGAAGGCGTCGTGCCCGTCGGCCAGCGCGCCGCGCTTCCTGCGCAGCGTCCCGCCTGTCACGCTGACGAAGCTCGGGCAGAAGCCCTTCGCGCACGAATAGTCCTTGTTGCAGCTCGTCTGGTCGATCTTGCGCTTGCGGCCGAGCGCGGTCTCGAGCGGCAGCACCGCGACGCAGTTGCTCTGGACGGAGCAGTCGCCGCAGCCTTCGCAGACCGCCTCGTTGATGAAGAGGCGCGTGGGCGGATCCGCCAGCTGCCCCTTCTTGCGCCGGCGGCGCTTCTCGGCGGCGCAGGTCTGCTCGTAGATGAGCACGGTGACGCCGGGAACCTCGCGCAGCCGGCGCTGGACCGCGTCCAGCTCGCTGCGGTCATGGAATTCGGTGCCGGCCGGGAAGCGGCCGCGCTGCGGCGCGTACTTCTCGATCGCGTCGCTGACGACGACGATCTGCCTGACCCCTTCGGATTCGACCTGGCGCGCGATTGCGTCGACGCTGATCACACCGTCGACCGGCTGGCCGCCCGTCATCGCGACCGCGTCGTTGAAGAGGATCTTGTAGGTGAGGGTCGCCTTGGCGGCGACGGCCTGGCGGATCGCGAGATAGCCCGAGTGGTAGTAGGTGCCGTCGCCGAGGTTCTGGAACACATGCGGGGTGCGCGTGAACATCGCATGTGAAATCCAGTCCACGCCCTCGCCCCCCATCTGGATCAGTCCCGCGGTGCTGCGGTCCATCCAGTTGGCCATGAAGTGGCAGCCGATGCCCGCACGCGCGGTCGAGCCCTCGGGTACCTGCGTGCTCGTGTTGTGCGGGCAGCCGGCGCAGAAGTAGGGCAGACGCTTCACCGTGTCGCTCGCGTTGCCGAGCAGCTGCGGCGGCGTGAAGTCGCGCACATGCTGCAGCAGGGGGTCTCCGAACTCGTGGTGGTCCGGAAAGTGGGCGGCAAGCCATCGGGCCACCTGCTCGATCAGGCGCGACGGCCGCAGCTCGCCGAGCGCCGAGATGAAGGGCCGGCCCGCGCGATCCTGCTTGCCCACCAGCGCCGGCCTGGCGCCCGCTGGCGCGTTGTAGAAGAGGTCGCGCAGCTGGGTCTCGACGACGGGGGCCTTTTCCTCGACGACGAGGATCTCTTCCAGGCCCTGCGCGAAGGTGCGCATGCGGGTCGGCTCGAGCGGGAAGCTCAGGCCCACCTTGTAGAGCCGCACGCCCGCGCGCGCCAGCGCCTCGGTCGTCAGCGCGAGGCGGCGCAGCACTTCCATGAGGTCGTAGTGCGCCTTGCCGCAGGTCACGATGCCTACCCTGGCCTGCGGGCTGTGGATCACTTCGCGGTCGATGCTGTTGACGCGTGCGAAGGCTGCGACGGCCTCGAGCTTGTCGGCCAGTCGCGCCTCGATGCGCAGGGACGGCAGGTCGGGCCAGCGGTAGTGCAGGCCGTCGTCCGGCGCGCAATGGCCGGTGGCGGCGCCCACGCCTTCGGCATCGGCCCAGGCCGCGGCGCGCGCCGCGACCAGGTCGAGGTCGACCGTGCCCGCGCTCTCGACCACCTCGGAGAGCGCGGCCATCCCGACCCAGGCGCCCGAATAGCGCGAGAGCTCGTAGCCATAGAGGCCGAACTCCAGGTACTCGGCCACGCAGGCCGGCTGCACCACCGGCATGCTCCAGGCGGCGAACGCCTGGTCACTCTGGTGCGGCATCGAGGACGAGATGCAGCCGTGGTCGTCCCCTGCGACGACCAGCACCCCGCCGTGCGGGGATGATCCGTAGGCGTTGCCGTGCTTGAGCGCGTCGCCGGCGCGGTCGACGCCCGGGCCCTTGCCGTACCACATCGCGAACACGCCCGCGACGGTGCGCTCGGGGTCGGATTCGACGCGCTGCGTGCCGAGGACCTGCGTCGCCGCGAGTTCCTCGTTGATCGCCGGCACGAAGCGGATGCCCGCATCGGCGAAGTCCGGGCCGGCCTTCCAGATCGCCTGGTCGACCATGCCGAGCGGCGAGCCGCGGTAGCCGCTGACGAAACCTCGGGTGTCGAGGCCGCGCGCAGCGTCGCGCTGTCGTTGCATCAGGAGCAATCGCACGAGAGCCTGCGTGCCGGTCAGGAAGACGGCGCCCGAGCGGGCCCAGAGGCCGTCGGCGAGCTGGTAGCTGGGTCGTTGGACAGGGGGAGTGGCGGGCGGCTTCATGCAAGGATTGTTCTTCGCCGCCAGGAGGAATAGTCTTCCCGATGCACCCGAGATGACCCTCGTTTTGAGAAGAACTTCCTCCCGAACGCACCATGAACGACGATTCTGTTCCTCTTGATGCCTACTCGCTCCAGATCCTGCTCGAACTGCAGCGCGATGCGCGCCAGTCCGTGCAGCAGATCGCCGACAAGGTGGGGCTGTCCTCGACCCCATGCTGGCGTCGCATCAAGGACATGGAAGCCACGGGCGTGATCCGCGGCTACACGGTCTCGGTCGACCGCGAGAAGGTGGGACTCAACCTTGCCGCCGTCACGGAAGTCAACCTGGACCGGCACCATGAGTCCAAGGTCCGCGACTTCGAACGTGCGGTGCAGGCAAGCCCGCAGATCGTACGCTGCGTTGCGGCCACGGGGCCGGCGGACTACATCCTCACGGTGCTCGTGCCGGACGTCAAGCACTACGAGAAATTCCTCCACACCACGCTCTTCGAGCAGGCCGGCGTCACGCATGTGCGCTCGGCCGTCGTGCTGCGGGAAGTCAAGGCCGGCGGCGCGCTGCCGGTCGATCCGGGGCTGACCGCCGCGATCGCGCGCAGGACGCTCTGAGCTCCCATGGCCGTGGCGATCTCTGTGCTCGGATCCGAGCAGCCAGGCGGTCAGGCACTGCCCACCAGTCTGCATCGCGTCTGACATCGCCGCCTGTCCTCGCGGATTCGCCGCGAGCGGGGGTGACCGGCCCCGCTGCGCACGGAACCCCACTGGGATTGTTTGCAGGCGACGCGGCATCGCGACGCCGCTAGGCTGGGCGTGACGTCGAACGGATGACGTCGGCGCCGCCGGCGGGCCGCTCGGATCGGAGGTTCCTATGCAGCTGCCTTATCTGGAAACCGGCCTTCGGGCGGCCGGCGCCTGCCTGGTCGGCATGGTCTTGCTTGCGTGCGCTTCGGATGCGCACGGGCCTGACCCGGGCACTGGGTTCTCGCGGCTCGTCGCGATGAGCGCGGTGCGGCTCGACCTGTCGCGCCAGGTGGCGCTCACCAAATGGGACACAGGCCAGCCGGTCGAAGATCCGCCGGGCGATCCGCGCGAAGGACAGGTCGTCGCGGCAGCAGCGCGCGAGGCGAACGACCGGGGCCTGGCGCATGAAGTGGCGACGGCCTTCTTCACGGACCAGATCGAAGCGAGCAAGCTCGTCCAGTTCGCGCTCATGGCCGAGTGGCGGCGCGTGGGGCGGGCGCCGGCAGAAACTCGAGCCGATCTGCGCGGCGAGCTGCGCCCCGCGCTCGACCGCCTGCGCCCGCGGTTCATCGATGAACTCATCGCGACCCGCTCGCTTCGCGCTCGGACCGACTGCCGCAAGCAGCTGGCCGATGCCACCGCACGGCACGCTGCGGCGAACCGGTTGCCGCCGCTTTACGGGATCGCGCTGGACCGCGGGCTGGCGCGCGTGTGCGCAAACTAGTCGACCCGTGCCCGCCGGCGCACCGGATCAGAAGACCTGGCTGAGGAATCTCCGGATCCGCGGGTCGGCCCCTTCGCCGAAGAACTCGCCGGGTGGTGCCGACTGGACGACGCGGCCGTCGTCCATGAAGACGACCTTGTCCGCGACCGCGCGGGCGAAGCCCATCTCGTGCGTGATGCAGATCATCGTCATGCCGTCGCGCGCGAGGAGGATCATGGTCTCGAGCACTTCCTTGACCATCTCGGGGTCGAGCGCCGACGTGGCCTCGTCGAACAGCATGACCGAGGGGGTCAGGCAGAGCGCGCGGGCAATGGCCACGCGCTGCTGCTGTCCACCCGAGAGCTGAGCGGGATAGGCCGAGGCCTTCGCGGCGAGCCGGACCTTGGCGAGGTACTCGAGCGCCGTCTCGCGGGCTTCGCTCTTGGAGCGGCGCCGGACCCAGCGCTGCGCCAAGGTGCAGTTCTCGAGCACCGTGAGGTGAGGGAACAGGTTGAACTGCTGGAACACCATGCCGATGTTGGCCCGCACCAGATCGGCGTGCCGCATCCGCGGCGAGACGGCGACCCCGTTGACCGTCACCGCGCCGCTGGCGTAGCCCTCGAGTCCGCTGATGCACCTCGCGAGCGTCGATTTCCCCGAACCCGACGGGCCGCAGACCACCACGCGCTCACCCGCTGCCACGCTCAGATCGATGTCGTCGAGGACCCTGTGGGCCGCGAAAGCCTTCGACAGGCCCTCGACGGACACCATCACCGGCCGGTTGGCGGCCACCGTGCCCGGGCTCATGCCGCTCCCCTGTAGAGCGCGGCAGCCGGGCTGTCGCGCCAGGCCGTCAGTTCGCCCGTACGGACGCGGGTGCGGCCGTAGACCATCCACGCGTCGTCCACCGTGCCGATGAACTGCGCGATGCGCAGTTCACCGGGGTGCTGTTGGGCCGCACGGGCGTAGCCCACGCCGGCCCGATACCGGCCGTCGATCACGCCCTGGGTGACCTCGGCAACGGTCTCCACGAACTCGATTTGCTGCCAGCGATGGCGGTCGATGTAGGGCAGGGTGGGGCGCATGACCGCGAGCGACGTGGGCTGCGCCGCATCGTGGCGCTGGAGGATGGCTAGGTCCTGGCTCGGCGCGATGAAGGTGTCGATCAGATGCAGTCCGATGAAGCACTTCGCGACGGTCGAAGCGGTCTCGGGATGCACGGCGCACTGGACCATGAAGTCCGCGGTCCCCCGCAGCACGGCGTCGGCGCATCGATCGAAGTCCGGCGCTAGGGCCAGGCTTGCGGTGTGCTGGAGTCCATGGAAGTCGAGGTAGCGGCGCGTCACGAATTCGTGGTTGCTGCCGGCCGGTCCAAGGGTGATGAATTTCATGGGAATGCTCGATTCAGTGTCGGCGCCCGGGCGAAGCTTCCAGCCTGCGGAGTCCGCGCAGCAGGGCGTAGTTGATAGCGAGGTAGACGATGCCAGCCCCGAGAAAGACCTCGTACGGTGCATAGGTTTCTGAGGTGAGCAGCCGGGCCGTGCCGGTGAGTTCGAGCAGCGTCACGGTGCTCGCGAGCGAAGTGGCCTTGCAGGTCAGGATGACCTCGTTGCCGAAGGCCGGCAGTGCCGTGCGTGCCGCAAGCGGCAGCTCGACCAACCAGAAGGTGTGCGCGCGTGCGAGCCCGAGCACGCGGGCCGCTTCCCGCGTGCCGCGCGGAACGGCCGCCAGCGCCGCTGCGAGCGTCTTGCCCGTGTAGGCGGCGGAATTCAGTCCCAACGCGATCACGACGCACCAGAACGGATCCCGCAGCACGGGCCACAGCACTGAGTGGCGGATGACGTCAAACTGCCCCGCCCCGTAGTAGAGGAGGAAAAGCTGCACCAGCGCGGGCGTGCCCCGAAAGAAGAGCAGGTAGGCATGCGCCATGGCGCGGATCGCGGCCACGCGCGCGTTCTTGCAAAGCGCCACAGGCACGGCGAGGATCGTGCCGAGGCAGATCACCGATGCGGTGAGCTTCAGCGTGAGCCACGCACCTTCGAGCAGCGCGGGGGCGACGGACCATAGGAGGGTGATGTCGAACATGGGATCAGCCGGCCAGGGGACGCGCGCCGCGCCGCTCTCCCCACTCGAGGCAGAGCGTGGCGAAGCCGGTCAGAACAAGGTAGATGCAGGCCGTGGCGAGATACATCGTGAACGGTTCGCGCGTCGCGCCGGAAGCCTCCGCGGCCTTGCGCATGAGCTCGTCGCATCCGACGATGGAGACGATCGAGGTCTGCTTGAGCAGCACGATCGACTGGTTGCCAAACGGCGCCAGCGCGAAGCGGGCCGCCTGGGGCAGCACCACCGTGCGCAGCGCCTGGAGGCGCGAAAGCCCGAGCGTCCTCGCGGCCTCCCGCTGCGTCCTCGGCACCGCCAGCAGCGCGCCCCTCGCGATCTCGGCCGCGTAGGCGCCAAACGAGAGCGCCAGCGCGATGACGCCTGCGAGGAACGTGTTGATCTCGACATAGCGGCCGGTCAGGGTGGCGAGGGTGAGAGAGCCGCCGAAGAAGACCGCGAAGACGACGAGCAGGTCGGGAATGCCGCGGATCACCGCGGCATATCCTTCGCCGAGCGCCCGCAGCGCGCGATGGCCGGCGAGCTGCAGCGCGCAAACGGCCGCCCCGAGCAGTGTGCCGAGCGCAAGGGAGCACGCGGCGAGCTGCAGGGTCACGATGGTGCCCAGGAACAACTGGCCACCAAAACCATGGAGGAAGTCCATCGGAAGCTGCGGCACCTACATCAGCTTGAACGGGAAGTACTTCGCCGTGATGCGATCGTAGGTGCCATCGGCCCGGATCGCCTCCAGCGCGGCGTTGACGCGCGAGAGCGTCTGCCCATCGTCCTTGCGTACCGCGATGCCGTTGCCCTCGCCGAGAACGCCGCCCTTGAGCTCGGGCCCGGTGAACGCGAAATCCTTGGCCTCGGGCGTTTTCAGGAAGCCGACATGGTAGGTGACCATGTTGCCGAGGATGTACGTCACGCGGCCGGCGACGAGGTCGAGTTCGGCCGCCTGCGGCGTGTCGTAGAACTTGAGATTGGCATCGCGGTAGTTCTGCGCGAGATAGGCCGCCTGGACGGAGCCGCGCTGCACGCCGATGGTCTTTCCCTTGAGCGCGGCGGGGCTGACGTCCGGCGGCGTCCCCTTGCGAGCGACGAAGCGTGAGATGGTGTCCTTGTACTTGGCCGAGAAGGCCACGCGCTCGCGTCGCTGCGGCGTGATGGCCATGCTCGCAACGATCATGTCGTACTTGCGCGCGACGAGGCCGGGAATGATCCCGTCCCAGTCCTGGGCAACGATCTCGCATCTGGCCTTCATCTTCTCGCAGAGCGCCTTCGCGATGTCGACGTCCCAGCCCTGCAACGTTCCCTGCGCGTCCTTGAAGCTCCACGGGGGATAGGAGCCCTCGGTCGCAATGCGGTAGCTTCCTTGCGCGTGGGCCGCGGCTATGCAGGCGCAGGTCGAAAGCAAGAGGCAGAGGGTCCTGCGGCGCAGACCGGTGAGAAAAATTCGAGAGTGCATCGTCGTTGTCTCCGGCGTCGTTCGTTGTGATGGCGGCATCGTCGACGAGCGCCTGCGCGTGCGCAACGCTTGCATCAGATGCAACTGCGCGGCTGCAGGCCGTCCGTTCGCGCAGCAGGGCAGGTCCGCGTTTGCGCTCGCGCGTTGCATGACAGGCAATTTCAAGGCGGCGCTGCCAGACGTGCAGCGATCGTTGCGGGACACCGGACTGTCGCGTGCCCAGCTCTACCACCTGTTCTCTTCGCAGGACATGAGCGTGCATGCGCCCCTGCGCGAAATGCGCCTGCTCAAGAGCCTGGGCTAGCTGTAGCAGCCCAGAAGCGGCCAGCTGAGCATCGGCGCCATCGCCTACGCCTTCGGCTTTTCGGACAGCCAGTTTTCAGCAGGCGCTTTCGCCAGCGCTTCGGCATGTCCGCGCGCGAGGCGTGTCGGCGCATGGCTCTCAAACACGCGGTGGATGCGTGTTCCGCCACCGTGACCAACGATTCCGCCTTCCTGAGCGATGATTCCGGACCGTCCGAAGGTCGGTCACGCTGAACCCGGACTCGCCGGCCAAGCTTGCGCGGAACGTCGCCAGTGCGCTGCAGGCAGGGCGGATAGGAGGAGGGCGGCGCGTGATTGGCTGCCGAGCGTCACCGTGGAGTGCGCATCAGCTTGCCCACCTTCTGCGATGCCGGCACGGCGTTCGTGCCCGATGGTGACCATGGCACGGCGTGCCACATGCATGTCGGGCGCCGGATTGATTTTCTCGCTGGCCCGACGCGCTCAAGTTCTTGACGACGCGTCGTTGCATGCCCAGGGTGTGAGCGGCAGCAGCAAGGCGCGATGTCGCTGCGAGTCGCATCACGGGTCCCCTGGGCAGGCAGTGCGGCGGTGGGTCCGCTCTCGAGCCACCTCTTGATCGACGCATAGCTCACGCGTTCCGATGTCCAGGGCGCGGGCTTCGCCACCGTCCTCACCCGGTCCTCTCGATGTTCGGCTGCGGCTTCCGGGCGGTCCCTGGACATCGTCCCTATTGCTCGCTCTTGATGCGTCGAGGCGGCTCCGAAAGCAGATCTTCATCCACCGCGGCACATCCCGCAGAAAGGCCCTGTCATGCGCGCAGTACGCAATCCCGTTCGCCAATCTCAGCCCGATGCCACGGCTGACGCGGGCGTTCCCCCCGCACCCCCCGAGGGCTCACCAAAAGCAGCGCTAGGAAGCGATCACGCATCGAAAGAGGGATCCGCATGCCGCACGGACCCGCGCCAGATTCTTACGGACCGAATCATTGCCATGCTCGAGAAGGGTGGCCATGTGTTCCGCGACCGTTGGCTGCGGGCGGCCGGCCGCGGGATGCCCCGGAACGGCAAGACAGGCAAGGCCTATCGCGGCGCAAATGTGCTGATTCTCTGGGACGAAGCGATCGCGCAAGGCTACAGCTCCAACGTCTGGCTGACCTACAAGCAGGCGGCATCGTTGGGAGCGCAGGTCAGGCGCGGAGAACGTGCCGTGATGTGCGTGCATTTCGAGCGCGCCTTCCCCAAAGGCGACCGGCGCGTGGAGGTGGATCCGGATCCGACGGCCGATGGGCGGACGCAGCATGCACCGCGCGAGGGTCGGCTCCTGTGTCGGCCGTTCTGGCTCTTCAACGTGGCCC
>CAMLCW010000175.1 GCA_946478645.1 uncultured Variovorax sp. | reverse complement strand
CTCGCGATCGGCGAGTTCAACGGCGTGATGGCCGCGACCACGCCCATGGGCTCGTGCACGCTCATCGTGACGAAAGGCCCGCGCGACGGCTTGATGGTTTCCTCGAGCGTCTCGAGCGCAGCGGCGAAGAACTGGAAGGTGCCCGCGGCGCTGGCCACGAGGTTGCGGGTTTCGCTGATCGGCTTGCCGTTGTCGAGGCGCTGCTTCTGCGCGAGCGCCTCGCCCTCTTCGCGGATCAGCTGCGCCACGCGGTGCAGCACGGCCGCGCGCTCGTGCGGCAGGCGCTGGGCCCAGCCGCTGGTGCGAAAGGCGTGGTCGGCGCGCGTGATGGCTTCTTCGACATCGGCCAGGCTCGCGGCCTTCAGGCGCGCGATGGGCTCGCCGGTGGCCGGGTACAGGCTTTCGTAGACGTCGCCGCCGCCCAGGCGCCACTCGCCAGCGATGCAGATCGGAAGGAGTTCGGTGGAGATCATGGCGTGGCTCAAATCGAGAGAGGCGCGACGCGGTTGCGCAGCGCCCGCACGGCGCTGTACACGGTCAGGGCCGAGGTCTTGGGGTTGGCCGCCAGTGGCCTGTTGCGCATGGTCAGCGCGAAGCTGCCGAAGGCGCCTTCGGCTTCGACGGTGTGCACGTTCTCGGTGGTGGCCGGGTCGGCAATGAGGCGCACCTGCGTCTGGTCCAGGCCCAGGCCCGCGAGCGAGACGGTGGCCGCCACGTTGGCATTCTTCGGATAGAGCAAGGCCGCCTCGCGCGCGCTGCCGTCGAAGATGACGGTTTCGTGCGCCAGCGTGTCGAGGTCGCGGCCCTGCTCGGCCGGCGTGCCCTTCCAGGCCTGCGGCGGCTTGCGGCCCGTGTAGCGCACGCTGTCCAGGCCGCCGATGCGCGCCGCGGCGAGCGCGTCGATGCCGCCGATCGCGCCGGGAATCAGCTGCACCTGCGTGCGGCCGGCGAGAGCGGCGGCTTCGAGCTTCTCGGCGAAGCCCGTGGCCGACAGCGCACCGACCGACGCGACCACGCAGGGCGTGCCGCGCGCCAGTGCGGGCAGTACGTGTTCCTCGATGGCGGCATGGCCGGCGGTCTCGACCACCAGGTCGATGTCGGTGGCGGGCACGGCGCTGCCGACCTGCGCGTCGGGAGCGGCCTTCTGCGCCGCGGCAACGCCTTCGGCCGGGACGACGATGGCCACCACCTTCAGGGCGGGATCGCCGCGCAGCAGTTCGAGCACCGAGGTGCCGATGGCGCCGCAGCCGACGAGGGCGATGCGCGTGATGGCAGTGGTCATGCGTGGGGCTCCATGCTCGCTCACTTGGCCGTGCCGAGCGCAGGGATCTGCGTGACGGTGTTGGTCGGCGGGCCGGCAAAAGTGGTCTTGAAGCCGCCGATCGACAGCATGTCGATCTCCAGCAGGAACGGGCCGTCGGCGGCGAGCGCCTTGTCCAGCTGGGCCGGCAGCTCGGCCAGGTCCTTCACGCGCGCATGCGGCAGCGCGATCGACCTGCACAGCAGGTCGTAGTCGGGCGTGTGCAGCTCGGCATAGCACTGGCGGCCGCCGTACTGCGCGTCCTGGATGTTCTTGATGACGCCGTAGCTCTTGTCGTTCATGAGCACGATGACCATGGGCGCCTTCTCCTGCACCATGCAGGCCAGCTCGCCGAGGTTCAGGATGAAGCCGCCGTCGCCGGCCAGGCAGAAGGTCTTGCGGCCCGAGCCCGTCACCGCCGCGGCGATGGCCGCGCCGATCGCCATGGGCATGCCCTGGCCGATGCCGCCGCCCGTGGCGTGCACGCCGGCGCCGGGTTCGAACACACGCAGCTCGCGGTTGCCCCAGGTGCTGTTCGACACGGTGACGTCGCGCACCCAGTTGAAGTTGCGCCCGGCCGCCGACTGCAGCTGGCGCACGAGCTCGGCGTACGGGCCGAGGCCGTCGCGCAGCATGGCCACGGCCTCGTCGTGTGCGGCGCGCAGGTCGACCAGCAGTTGCGGGTCGGCCTTGTACTTCGCGGCTTCCAGGCGGTCCGCCAGGCCGTCGAGGGCCAGTGCGGAATCGCCGCAGACGAAGGCCTCGGACGCATAACAGCGGCCTTCGGCGGCGGCATCGGCGTCGATGCGGTACAGCGGGCGCGGCAGCTTCAGTTCGTACTTGAGCGTCTCGTTGCCGCGCAGGCGCGAACCGACCACGAGCATCGCGTCGCAGGTCTGGTAGAAGGCCTCGACGGGCTTCTGGATGTTGTAGGCGCCGAGCGAACCGGCGTCGTCCTCGGGCACCGTGCCGCGGCCCTGCGTGGTCGTGACCACGCCGAAGCCCAGCTTCTGCAGGCGCTGGATGGCCGAGCGAGCGTGGCGGGCACCGCCACCGACCCACAGCAGCGGACGCCTGGCCGTGGCCAGGCGTGCGGCCAGTGCATCGAGGCCGGCGGCCGAAGGCACCGGTCGCTCGACGGGAAGCGGCGACAGGTCGGCCGGCATCGTCGTGAGCGCCGACTGGATGTCGATCGGAATCTCCACGCTCACCGGACCGGTCGGCGCCGTCATCGCGAGCTGCACCGCACGCTTGAGCGTGCCGAGCACCGTCTCCACGCTGCGCACGCGCAGCGCCGCCTTCGACACCGCCTTGAGCATCGTGAGCTGGTCGGGCGCCTCGTGGATGTACGACATGCCCTTGTCGAGGTGCGGCGTCTCGATCTGCCCCGTGATGTGCAACAGCGGCGCCCCGGCGGTCAGCGCCTCGACCATGCTGCCGGCGATGTTGCCCGCGGCCGGGCCGGTGCTGGTGATGCACACGCCCAGGCTGGCGGTGGAGCGCGCATAGGCGTCGGCCATGTTGCCCGCGCCGGCCTCGCCGCGCGCCGAGATGAAGCGCACCGTGCCGCGCTGCGCGAAGGCATCGAGGATCGGCATGTTGTGGATCGAGATCACGCCGAAGGCTGCCTTGACGCCGCACTGCTCGAGAAAGGCGGCGACGACGGCGCCGACCGTGACTTGGTTCGTTTTCATTCAGATAGCCCTGTAGCTTGATTGGATGGCGCACTCGCGGATATCAGCGCAGCCGAGGCGGGAAACACCGCGGAACCGGCTCTGCCGGGCCGCTGGTGTTGTCCCCTTGAGGGGGTGCAGAAGCCACACGAAGTGGGCAAGGCTGGGGGTGGGCTCATGCATGGCGGGAATGGCCTCCAGAGATGTCGATGTGGCTGCCGGTCGTGTACGACGCGAGCGGTGAAGCAAGGAAGAGGATCGCGCGCGCGGCTTCGGTCGGAAGCCCCAGGCGGCCCAGCGGGATGTGTTTGGTCTTCGCGAGCTGGGCACTCCAGGCGGGCCAGTCCTGCGACCTGTCTTCGCGCGCCTCGAAGCGGCGGCGCCACTGGCCCGACTCGACCAGGCCGATCAGGATGCCGTTGACGCGCACGCCCTGCGGGGCAAATTCGGTGGCCATGGAGCGCACGAGGTTCAAGAGGCCGGCGCGCGCAGCAGAGGTGGCGACCATGTGCGGCTCGGGCTGGCGCGCCAGCAGCGAGTTGGCGCAGACGATGGCGGCATCGCCCAGCACGGCGCGCTGTGCGGCGAGCTGCGGCAGGAAAGCGCGCGTGGGATGGATGACCGAGAAGAACTTCAGGTTCAGCTCGTCCATCCAGGCCGCGTCGTCGGTGTCGGCGAACGTGGACACACGCCCCTGCCCCGCGTTGTTCACGAGCATCGAGGCCGGGCCGAGCGCGGCCTCGCTGGCGGCGGCAAAGTCGCGCACCGCGGCGGCGTCGCGCACGTCGCAGGTCTGCGCGAACAGCTTCGCTTCGGGGTATTGCGCGCGCAGCCCGGCGACGGCGGCATCGAGCCGTTCGGCATTGCGGCCGCACAGCGCCACAGCCGCGCCGCAGCCAAGCAGCAGCTCGACCGTGGCCAGGCCGATGCCCGACGAGCCGCCCGTGACCACGGCCACGCGGCCGGCCAGTGCATCGGCGGCGAAAAAGGAGGAAGAAGGAGCGGAGGTCGTCATGAGCGAAGAAAGCGCGTCAGGCACTGCGCAGCGGAACCACCTTGGCGGCGCGTGCAGGCGAGTAATTGAGCAGGCCCGAGATTTCGTCGGCCGTGCCGCGCACGCGCTGGACCATCTCGTCGATGCGGTTCTCGTCGATGTGGCCCGAGGTAATGGTGGCGCCCAGCGCCGCGACGATGTGGCCGCTGTGGTCGCGCACCGGCGCGGCGATGGTCGAGATGTTCGATTCGAAGAAGCCCTCGCCGAGCACATAGCCGCGCTGGCGGTCGGCCTGCACCATGTCGAAAAGCTCGTTCACGGTCTTGGGCGTGCTCGGCGAGAAGGTCTCGAGCCTGTCTTCGGGGTACAGCGCGCGCAGCTGCGGCAGCGTGAGGTCTTCGAGCAGGATGCGGCCCAGCACCGTGGCGTGGGCCGGCAGGCGCGTGCCCACGGTGACCGAGCTGGCGAACGGCGAGGCCGGCGCCACCTTGGCGACGTAGACGATCGAGCGGCCGTCGCGCACCACGAGGTTGCAGGGCGTGCGCAACTCGTCGCACAGGCGGTTGAGCAGCGGCGTGCCCAACTGCGTGAGCTCCAGCGACGCCAGGTATTCGAAGCCCAGGCGCAGCACGGCCAAGCCCAGGCGGTAGTCGCGGCCGCCCTCGGCGCGCTCGAGGAAGCCCATGTTCTCCAGCGTGGTGAGCAGGCGGAAGACGGTCGATCGCGGCAGGTCGAAGCGGCGCGCCAGCTCGGGCGCGGAGAGCGTGCGGCTTTCGCGGCTGAACTCGCACAGCACGCGCAGGCCGCGCTCCAGCGCGGGCACGTTGTAGCGGTCGGCGCCCTCTTCCATCGCTTCGTTGTCGTGGTTGGCCATGTCTGGATTCCTCTCGGTTCTCGTGTTCGTGTCGGGTCAGCCGGCGAGCGATTCGCGCAGCAGGGCGGCGACGGCCTGCGGTTGTTCCACATAGCCGGCGTGACCCGCATCGTCCACCAATTCGAGGGGCACGCCGCAGCGGCGCGCGACCTCTTCGCAGGCGGCCGGCGGCGTGACGACGTCGAGCGCACCGCAGGCCACGCGCACGGGCGTCGGCGGCGGCAGGTCGGCCAGCAGGTCGGCATTGCACAGCAGCTCGACGGCCTGGCGGTAGCCGTGGTCGTTCAGGCGCGCCATGTTCCAGCGCACCCACTGGCGGGCGTGCTCGCTGGCACCCTCGGACACGAGCCGGCCCGCGCGCTTCGCGGCCATGCCGGCAATGCCGAGTTCGTCGAGCGTGGCGAGGCGTTCGGCGCGGACCTTGGCGCGGGCTTCGATGCGCTCGGGGGCGCCGTAGCCGATGGCCGGGCTCACGAGCACGAGCCGACGAATGCGCGCATCAGTTCGTGCGGCGGAGGCGGCAGTGATGGCACCCAGCGAATGGCCGACGAGCATGCACGAATCGATGGCGAGTGCGTCGAGCAGTTCGCCCAGGCGCATGGCGTAGTCGGCGGCGCCAGGTGCGGCCGAAGCGAGCGGCGTCGAGGTGCCGTAGCCCGGCGCGTCCCAGGCGATGAGGCGGGCCTGCGGCGCGAGCAGCGCCGCGGTGTCGAGCCACGAGGCTGCACCCGACCCGATGCCGTGCAGGCACACGATCACCGGGCCTTGCCCGCACTCGCGCACCGACACCACCGCGCCGCCGCCGACCGCGACATCGCGGGCCGGAAAGCGCGTGTCGAGCCGCGCCAGCTCGGAAGCCGGGAGGCCCTGCGCGGGGATGTCGATGGTGCCCATGGCCTGTCGGCTCTCAGCGCTTGATCTTGGCGAGCGGATGGTCGGCGGGATACGTCGGCGTGACCGGCTTCTTGGCGCCGAGCATCACGCACATCAGCGCGTCTTCGTCGCCGATGTTGATCTCTTCGCGGTACACGCCGGGCGGCACCGAAATCAGGTCGCGGTCGGTCATGATGGTTTCGAAGCGCTCGCCGTCTTTCTCGATGACGACCTTGAGCTTGCCGCGGATGAGGAAGAACACTTCTTCCACGTCGGTGTGCAGGTGCGGCGGGCCTTCGTGGCCGGCCGGGATCACCATGGTCGAGAAGGTGAAGTGCTCCGAAGGCACGGTGTTGGTGTCGGCCGCGACACCGGTGCCGCCGGTGCCCACATAGCGCATCTGCGCGCGGCGGAACTTGGGGTCGAAGTCGGCCTGGAACTTGAGCGCGTCCCAGTCGTACTTGCGGGTTTCGTAGCGCGCGATGCGGCTGTTCATCCACTCGGCCAGGCTGCTGCCTTCGGGCTGCACGAGGGTGCTGCCGGCGGCCGCAGCGGCGTTGTCGTTGTTGATCTTTTGCTGTTCGGACAGGTCGCTCATGGGTGTACTCCTTGGTCGGAAAAATTCGTTCAGTGATTCGCGCCGCGCGCTCAGTGCATCGCAAAGCCGCCGTTGACGGCCAGCAGCTGGCCGGTGACGAAGCGCGCCAGGCCGGACAGCAGGAACACGGTCGCGCCGCAGACGTCGGCCGCCTGCTGCTCGCGCGGGATGGCGCGGCCTTCGAGGTACTTCCGGTGGCGCGCCATCGGCACGTACTCGGTGGCTTCGACCAGCGTGAGGCCGGGTGCCACGGCGTTCACCGTGATGTTGTCGCCGCCCCATTCGCGCGCCAGCGAGCGCGTCATCGAAATGACGGCGCCCTTGCTCGACGCATAGGCCAGCAGGTTCGGCGCGCCCCACAGCGCCGTGTCCGACGCGAGGTTGACGATGGCGCCGCGGCCGCTGGCCGCCAGCGCGGGGCGGCAGGCGCGGCCCATGAGCCAGCTGCCGCGCACGTTGACGTTCATCACGCGGTCCCACATGTCGATCTCGAGCTGGTGCGCGTCGCGGCCACCCGAGTTGGTGATGGCGGCGTTGTTGACGAGGCCGTCGAGCCCGCCGAGCAGGCGCTCCGCCTCGGCGGCGCCCGCCTCGATGGAGGCCGGATCCGACAGGTCGATCGCCAGCGCGTGCGCCGTGCGGCCGGCATCGCGCAGCGCCCGGGCCTCGGTCTCGGCCAGTTCGCCGAGGATGTCGGCCAGCACCACGCTCGCGCCCGCCGCGGCCACGCACTGCGCGAACGCCAGGCCCAGGCCGCGCGCGCCGCCCGTCACGAGCACGCGGCGGCCGGCCAGCAGGTTGGCGGGCATCTCGGCCAGCAGCGCCTGCAGGCTGGAGGGATCGGCGGTGGCTTTGAGGTCGGTCATGGCGGGCGTCACGTCGGGTTGGGTTGGATCAGGTTCAGTCGGCCTGGATGCCGAGTTCCTTGATGACCTTGCCGAAGCGCGCGAAGTCGGCGGCGTTGGTCTTCGCGAGCACGTCGGCGTCGCCGCCCACGGGCGTGGTGCCCAGCACCGCCATGCGCGAGACGACGTCGGGCATCTTCAGGATCTCGTTGAAGTGGCCGTTGAGCGTCTTCACGATCTCCGGCGGCAGGTTGCGCGGACCCCAGAGGCCGTTCCAGGCGGTGAGCTCGACGTCCTTGTAGCCCAGCTCGGCGAAGGTCGGCACCTTGGGCGCGAGCGGCGAACGCTCGCGCGAGGCCACGGCCAGCGGAACCATCTTGCCGTTGGGCATGTACGGCGCCACCGGGCCCAGCGTGATGAAGGTGACCGGCACGTGGCCGCCGAGCACGTCGTTGACGGCGGGCGCCACGCCCTTGTATGGCACGTGCGCCAGGCTCGCACCCGAGGCGCGGGCGAACATCTCGCCCAGGATGTGCATCGGCGAACCGCTGCCCGGGCTGGCGTAGCTCAGCGACTTGCCGCCCCTGGCCGCGGCCACCGCGTCCTTCAGGCCGGTGTAGCCCTTGGCGCCGCTGGCCACGAGGAACAGCGGCAGGCTGCCGGTCTGCACGATCGGCGTGAAGCCGTTGAGCACGTCGTAGCCCGAGGCGCCGCCGGTCTTGAGCACCAGTTGCGCGATCGAGAAGGTGCTCGGCGCAAGCAGCAGCGTGTAGCCGTCGGGCGCGGCCTTCGACACCAGGGCGCTGCCGATGATGCCGCTGGCGCCGGGACGGTTGTCGACCACCACGGGCTGGCCGACGCGGACCGAGAGCTTTTCGGCGTACAGACGCGCCAGCGCATCGGTGTCGCCGCCGGCCGGATAGGCGACGACCAGCGTGATCGGCTTGCTGGGGTAGCTGTCTGCCCGGGCGAGTCCGGACGCGCCGGCGACGACCAGAGACAGGGCAGCGGCGATGGCGAGGCGGCGAGTGTGTGTCATCGGGGGTCCGTGGAATCGGTGGTATGTTTCACTAACGAAACAACGATTTATTAATGGAACACCGTGAGGATATCGAGGAAGAGGACTTCAAGGCTAGGTAAAAACCCTATGACATGAAAGCCAACGGTGCGTGCGCCAAAGAAAAAGGCGCCTGTTCGGGCGCCTTTCGGGGGGGGTGGAGCGGGTTCGTGCGCGAGCTCGCGCGGCCGGTGGCTAAAGGCCCAGCGCGTCCTGCAACTGCCGCACGGACCAGCGCCTCGGCTGCTGCGGCCAGGCCTCGAGCAGCGCGACCATGCGCGCATTGCGCGGCGCGCTCAGGCCCTGCGCCTCGGCGAGCCGCACCACTTCGCCGCTGAGCGCATCGATCTCGGTGCGGCGGCCCAGCGCGAGGTCGTCGGCCATGCTCGAGCGCGCCTTGGCGTCGATGCGCAGCATGCGCGCCGCGACGATGCGGAACAGCCAGTCGGGCAGGCGCAGCAGCATCGGCAACCGCTCTGCCGGCACGGCCGCCACCTGCGCCGGCGCGATGCCCGCGGCACCGAGCACGCCGAGCGCCTCGTCGATCAGCGACGCGAAGCAGCGGCGGTAGCCGCGCAGCATCAGCTCGTCGCGCAGCGGCAGGCCTGAAAGCGCGTTGACGGGATTGTTGAGGTTGAGCATCAGCTTGCCCCACTGCACCGGCAGCAGGTCGGCCACGAGGTCGAGCGGCACGCCGGCGCGCGCGAACACCGGCAGCCAGGGCCGCAGCGCCGCGTCGTCCTCGGCCACCAGCCGGCCCGAGGTGCCGCGATGGAAGGCGCCCGGGCCGATCTCGGCCACGTTGTACGGCACCATGCCCGCACGCACGTTGAGCGACGGGCCGACCAGCGAAGCCTCGGCGCAGTTCGAGATGCCGTTCTGCAGCGAGACCACGGTGGTGCCCGCCGGCAGCGAGAACGCGAGCTCGCCCGCGGCCGCCGCGGTGGCGCCGCTCTTCACGCACAGCAGCACCAGCGCCGGGCTGGCGCCCACGGGCACCTGCGCGCACAGGCGCAGCGATGCGGCTGCCAGCCGGCGCGGCGCGCTGCCGTCGACATCGCTCAAGGTGAGCCCGTGCGCCGCCAGTTGGCCGAGCACGCGCGGACGGCCGACGAAGGTGACCGGCACGCCCGCCGCGGCAAGGCTGCCGCCGATGAAGCAGCCGATCGTGCCGGCGCCCATCACGAGCACTTCACCGGGGACGGGGCCGCCTTGCATGAAGTGCTTGTTGCTGCTGCGGCCTCAGGTGCGCTCGGCGACCCAGCCCTGCACCGATTGCAGCGCGGCCGCGAGCCCCGCCGCATTCGTGCCGCCGGCCATGGCCATGTCGGCCTTGCCGCCGCCCTTGCCGCCGACCTGCTGCGCCACGAAGTTGACCAGCTCGCCGGCCTTGACCTTCGCGGTGCTGTCGGCCGTGACGCCGGCCGCGATCTGCACCTTGTCGCCGTCGACGGCGGCCAGCACGATCGCGGCGGTCTTGAGCTTGTCCTTGAGCTTGTCCATGGTGTCGCGCAGCGTCTTGGCGTCGGCGCCGTCGAGCTTGGCGGCCAGCACCTTGATGCCGTTGACGTCGACGGCCTGCGCCACCAGCTCGTCGCCCTTCGACGACGCGAGCTTGCCCTTGAGCGCGCCGACCTCGCGTTCGAGCGCCCTCACCTGTTCGAGCACCTGCGCCAGCCGGCCCTGCAGCTCGGCGGGCGGCGACTTGAGCGTGGCGGCCACGCTCTGCACCGTGGCTTCGAGCGACTGCGTGTAGCTCAGCGCGTTGGCGCCGGTGATCGCCTCGATGCGGCGCACGCCCGCGGCCACGCCGCCTTCGCTCACGATCTTGAACAGGCCGATGTCGCCGGTGCGGCCCACGTGCGTGCCGCCGCAGAGTTCGCGGCTGCTGCCGATGTCGAGCACGCGCACGGTCTCACCGTACTTCTCGCCGAACAGCATCATCGCGCCGGTCTTCTGCGCCGCTTCCATGTCCATCACGCGCGCGTGCGTCTCGGTGTTGGCCAGGATCTCGGCGTTGACGCGCTGCTCGATCTCGAGGATCTGCGCGGGGGTCACGGCCGCGTTGTGCGCGAAGTCGAAGCGGGTCTTGTCGGCATCGACCAGCGAGCCCTTCTGCTGCACGTGCGTGCCCAGCACCTCGCGCAGCGCCTTGTGCATCAGGTGCGTGACCGAGTGGTTGCGCATGGTGGCGGCGCGGCGCGCGGTGTCGACCGCGGCCTTGACCGCGTCGCCGACCTTGAGCGTGCCCTGGGTCTGCGTGCCGTGGTGGCCGAACACGTCGGCCTTGATCTTCTGCGTGTCGTCCACGCCGAAC
>CAMLCW010000174.1 GCA_946478645.1 uncultured Variovorax sp. | reverse complement strand
ATCCTCGACGAGGCGCAGAACACCACGCCCGAGCAGATGAAGATGTTCCTGACGCGCATCGGCTTCGGCGCGAAGGCGGTGGTCACCGGCGACGTGAGCCAGATCGACCTGCCCAAGCAGCAGCTGAGCGGCCTGATCGACGCCGAGCGCGTGCTCAAGCGCGTGAACGGCATCGCGATCACGCACTTCACGAGCGCCGACGTGGTGCGGCATCCGCTGGTCGCCAAGATCGTCGACGCCTACGACGGCCAGCGCAAGCGCGCGGGGCACTGAGGTGGCACTGCCCGCACTGTCGCTGTCCCTGCAATTCGGCCGCTTCCCGGGCGTCGAACGGCACCGTGCCGCGCTGCCGCGCCATGCCGTCGCGCGCTGGATCCGCCACTCGCTCGCGGCCGATGGCGAGATCACGGTCCGGATCGTCGATGCCGAGGAGGGGCAGCGCCTGAACCGCGAGTTCCGCGGCAAGGACTACGCCACCAACGTGCTCACCTTCGACTATGCCCAGCAGCCGGTGGTGATGGCCGACCTGGTGCTGTGCGCGCCGGTGGTCGCGGCCGAGGCGAAGTCCGAGCGCAAGACGCTCGCCGCGCACTATGCGCATTTGCTCGTGCACGGCACGCTGCATGCGCAAGGCTGGGACCACGAGACCGGCGAGGCCGATGCCGAGGCCATGGAAGCGCGCGAGATCGAGATCCTGGCGGGACTGGGCATCCGCAACCCCTACCGGTCCTGAGGCGGGATGTTGAAAGGCACACCCGACGACTGGCTGCCGCGCTGGCTGCCGCACCTGCGGGCGAGCGTCGGGGCCGCTGGCGGCGCGCCCGTGCTCGAACTCGGCTGCGGTACCGGGCGCGACACCGAAGTGCTGGTGGCCGCCGGCCTGTCCGTGGCGGCCGTCGAGTTGCTGCCCGCGCAGATGACACAGGCGCGCGAACGCGTGCCGAAGGGCGCGGTTTTCCACCTGCAGGACCTGCGCGCGCCCTTCCCCATCGGCGAACATGCGCCGGGCGGCGTCGGCGCGGTGCTCGCGAGCCTGGCGCTGCACTATTTCAGCTGGCCCGAGACGCTCGCGCTCGCCGCTCGCATCCGCAACGTGCTCATGCCGGGCGGGCTGCTGCTGTGCCGCCTGAATTCGGTGAATGATGTGCACCATGGCGCCGGCGGCGACCATCCGCGCATCGATCCCGAAGACCCGCACTTCCTGCGTGTCGACGGCTGGGACAAGCGCTTCTTCGATCGCGGCGCCGTGGAACGCATGTTCACCTCGGGCTGGGAATGGACCGGGCTCGAGGAGCGCACCGTGATGCGCTACGAAATGCCCAAGGTGCTCTGGGAAGCGGCGCTGCGGCGCGCGCCCGGGCCCGCCTGACACCGGGCCGGCACCGCTCAGTTCATCTGGAGCGGGATCGTCACCGGTCCGTCGTTGACCAGGTGCACCTGCATGTCGGCGCCGAACTCGCCCGTGGCCACCACCGGATGCGCCGCGCGGGCCTGTGCCACGAAGTACGCATAGAGCCGCCGGCCCTCGTCGGGCGCCGCCGCCTGGGTGAAGCTCGGGCGGTTGCCGCCGCTCACGTCGGCCGCCAGCGTGAATTGGCTCACCACGAGCAGGCCGCCGCCGATGTCCTGCACGCTGCGGTTCATCTTGCCGGCCTCGTCGGAGAAGATGCGCAGCTTCAGCAGCTTGGCGAGCAGGCGGTCGGTCTGCGCCTCGCCGTCGCCGCGCTCGGCGCACAGCAGCACGAGCAGGCCTGCATCGATCGCGCCGACCACCTCGCCACCGGTTTCCACGCGGGCGCGCGCCACGCGCTGGACCACGGCCTTCATGCGTTCTTCTCCTCCAGTTGATTGGCGCGCGCCTCCATGCCGAGCGGCAGCAGCTGGATGGTCACGCGCAGGCCCGGCACCGCATCCATCAGCGCCTGCTCGAGCTGGTCGCGCATGGCCGCGGCATGCTGCAGCGTCCATTCGCCGGGCACGTGCATGTGCAGGTCGGCAAAGCGGCGCTGGCCGGCGCGGCGCGTCACCATGTCGTCGAAGCGCATGCGTGCGCCTTCGGGCAGGCGCGCGGCGAAGCCGTCGATCGTGGCCTGCAGCGTGGCGAGGGTGTCGGCGTCCAGCGCCTCGTCCATCAGCCCCTGCGACGAGCGCCAGACGAGCTTGACGCCTTCGCGCACGATGTTGAGCGCCACGCCGATCGCCAGCAACGGATCGAGCCAGAGCCAGCCGCTGAAGTGCACCGCGACGATGCCGATCAGCACCGCGGCCGAGGTCCAGACGTCGGCCATCAGGTGCCGCGCATCGGCTTCGAGCGCGATCGACCGGTGCGTGCGTGCCGCGCGGAACAGGGCCAAGGCCAGCACCGCGTTGAAGGCCGAGCTGAGCACCGAAAGCGCGAGGCCCCAGCCCAACTGCTCGAGCGGCTCGGGCGACAGCAGCCGCTCCACCGACACCCAGAGGATCGCGGCCGCGGCGCCGACGATCAGGATGCCCTCGAACCCCGAAGAAAAATACTCGGCCTTGTGGTGGCCATAGGGGTGGTCCTCGTCGGCCGGCCGCGCGGCGACCGTCACCATGGCGAGCGCGAACATCGCGCTGGCGAGATTGACGAACGACTCCATGGCGTCCGAGATCAGGCCCATCGAGTTCGTCAGATAGCCCGCGAGCCCCTTCAACAGGATCGTGGCCAGCGCGACGGCGATGGAGACACGCAGCAGGGTCGTCGGAGCGAGGTTCATGCGAGGCAGGTGGGGGAAGCCACAAAGATGAACAAAGCGTGGCAAAAGATCGCCAATCAGCGTCGGATTATGGATGGATGGCGCGACGCCCCCTGGTGGAAGCGCTTAACATTCTGAAATCAAAAGAACACCCCGACATGAAGGAAGCGGAGATGAACAAATTCGTGAACGGCCTGGGCGCCCTGGCCATGTTGGGAATCGGCACCGTGGCGCAGGCGCAGGCCCCGTCGCCCGCCACCGCCACCGCCACCGCCCCCGCCGCCGAGGCGCAGGCAGGCTTCGTGAAATCGGTGCGCGGCGACGTCCATCTGCTCAGCGCAAGCGGCGCGGCGCGCGTTGCCAGCCCGGGCGATGCCCTTGCATCGGTCGACCGGATCGTGACCGGCCCGGCTTCTTCCGCCTCTGTGGTGCTGCGCGACGACACCACGCTGGTGGTCGGCCCCTCGTCGCGGCTCGACCTGAAGGAATTCCACTTCAACGCCACCACGCATGAAGGCGGCATGCTCGTCTCGCTGTTGCGAGGCTCCATGCGAATGATCACCGGCCTGATCGGCAAGCGGAACCCCGAAGCGGTCCGGGTCGAAACGCAGACAGCGACCATCGGGATCCGTGGCACCGACTTCATCGTGCAGACCGACGGCCAGCCATGATGCGGTTCGGCGACCGCAATGTCGTTCTTTCGGTCTCGATGGCGGGTGCCGTGCTGATCGCAGGGTGTTCGACGCCGCCGCAGACCCACGTGGTGCTGCTGCCCCAGGCGAGCGGCGAACCTTCGGCGGTCGTGGTGCGGATGAAGAACGCGGAGCAAGTTCTTTCCCATCCCTATCAGCGCGCGACCGTGGCGAGCGGCGCCAAGGGCGCCCCGTCGGTCGATCAGGCCGACCCCGCCAAGGTGCAGGCCCAGCACAAGTCACTGTTCGAGATGCGGCCGCCGCCGGCGCAGCATTACACCGTGTACTTCGAGGTCGGCGGCACCACGCTCACCGCCGACTCCCAGCACGTCATGAATGAAGCGATGATCGCGGCGCAGAACCGCAGCGGAAGCGACATCGTCGTGACGGGGCATACCGACACCACCGGTCCGCTCGAACTCAATGACCAGCTCTCCCGACGTCGCGCCCAGGAAGTGGCGCAGCTCTTCATAGAACGGCGATTTCCGGCCGCGCGCATCGAGGCCGTGGGCCGCGGCGAGCGGGAGCCCGCCATTCCCACGCCCGACGAGACGCACGAACTGCGCAACCGGCGCGTCACGATCGAGGTTCGCTAGCCGCGCCGGGGCATCCGCCCGCGTCAGCCGAGCGTCACGCGCGCGAACTTGCGCTTGCCGACCTGCACCACGTAGCTGCCCGCGGGCAACTTCAGCGCCTTGTCGCTGACCACCACCGAATCGACGCGCACGCCGCCGCCATCGATCAGCCGGCTGCCTTCGGAGGCCGAAGGCGCGAGCCCCGCCTGCTTGAGCAGTTGCGCAATGCCGAGCGGCGCGCCCGAAAGGGCCACCTCTGGAATGTCCTCGGGCACGCCGCCCTTGCTGCGGTTGATGAAGTCCTGTTCCGCCGCCTCCGCCGCCGCCGCGCTGTGAAAGCGCGTGGTGATTTCCTTGGCCAGCGCCACCTTGGCGTCCTTGGGATTGCGCCCGCCCGCGACTTCGGCCTTCAGCGCCTCGATCTGCGCCACCGACTGGAAGCTCAGCAACAGGTACCAGCGCCACATCAGGTCGTCGGAGATCGACAGCACCTTGGCGAACATGGTGTTGGCGTCTTCGCTGATACCGATGTAGTTGTTCTTGCTCTTGGACATCTTCTCGACGCCATCGAGCCCTTCGAGCAGCGGCATAGTGAGTATGCACTGCGGCTCTTGGCCGTACTCCTGCTGGAGATGCCTGCCGACGAGCAGGTTGAACTTCTGGTCGGTGCCGCCGAGCTCGAGATCGCTCTTCAGCGCCACCGAGTCGTAGCCCTGCATCAGCGGGTAGAGGAACTCGTGCACCGAGATCGACTGGCCGGCCTTGAAGCGCTTGTTGAAGTCGTCGCGCTCCATCATGCGCGCCACCGTGTACTTGGCGGCCAGCTGGATCATGCCGCGCGCGCCGAGCGGATCGCTCCATTCGGAGTTGTAGCGGATCTCGGTCTTGTCGGGATCCAGGACCAGACTGGCCTGCTTGTAGTAGGTCTGGGCATTGGCCTCGATCTGCTCGCGGTTCAGCGGCGGCCGGGTGCTGTTGCGGCCGGACGGATCGCCGATGGTGGTCGTGAAATCCCCGATCAGGAAAATCACCCGATGGCCCAGGTCCTGGAGCTGGCGCATCTTGTTGAGCACCACCGTGTGGCCGACGTGGATGTCTGGGGCGGTCGGGTCCAGGCCCAGCTTGATGCGCAGCGGCGTCCCCGTGGCCTCCGAGCGCTGCAGCTTTCGCACCCACTCGTCCTGCGGGAGCAGCTCGTCGGCGCCCCGGAGGGAGATTTCGAGCGCTCGTCTTACACCATCTGAGAGGTCGGGGGATGTAACAGATTCGGCTTTCATGGGCTTTTTACGCTGGTTTTTTGGCTGCCGAAGCTATACTCAGCCCGACTTTCAAGCGCCGAATTCTAAGCGGCGCTGCTTTCCGCACCGTCCTGCCGCCCCTGTCCGTACCGGGCTTCTGCAGCACGGATTTGCAGAACCTGAGCTGGAATTCACAGTTTTGATCAACGGCATTCTTGCCGCCGAGGAGCTCCTGGCTTCTCGCGTGGCCTATACGTTCCGGACCTACCCCAAGCAGATCACCGCGGCGATTGCGGCGGCTTTGCTGAGCGCCGGAACCCTGGCGGTGGCCTCCCTCGGCCCCGACGCATCCGACCTTCCCGTGCAGCAGGTGCTCGAGGCGGTGTCGCCCCTGTCCTTTGCGGACCAGAGCGAGTCGCTCGAGAACTTCAGCTTCACGCTGTTTCGCACCGACGTCACGCGCTCGAGCGACACCGCCGAGGCGCTGCTGAAGCGGCTGGGCATCTCCGACCCGGCCGCCGCCGCGTTCGTCCGCAGCAGCGGCGATGCGCGCAAGGCGCTCTTCGCCCGTGCCGGGCGCACCATCACGGCCGAAGCCACGCAGGAAAACCAGCTCAAGAAGCTCAGTGCGCGCTGGATCCCCGATGGCGACGGCAATTTCAAGCGCTTCGTGATCGAGCGCACGCCCTCCGGCTTCGTCGCGCTCACCGAGGACGACGAGCTGACCTCGGGCACGCGCCTCGCGAGCGGCACGATCCGCACCTCGCTGTTCGCGGCCACCGACGACGCGCGCGTTCCCGACAGCGTGGCAAGCCAGCTGGCCGACATCTTTGCCGGCGACGTCGACGTACGCTCGCTGCGCAAGGGCGACCGCTTCGCGGTGGTGTACGAGACCTTCGAGGCCGACGGCCAGGCGCTGCGCAGCGGCCGCGTGCTCTCGGCCGAGTTCGAGAACAACGGCAAGGTCCACCAGGCCGTGTGGTTCCAGCCCCCGGGCCAGAAGGGCAGCTACTACCGCCCGAACGGCGACAGCCTGCGCAAGGCCTACCTGAGCTCGCCGGTCGAGTTCACGCGGGTGTCGAGCGGCTTTGCGATGCGCATGCATCCGATCCTGAACAGCTGGCGCCAACACAACGGCGTCGACTATGCCGCTCCCACCGGCACCGCGGTGCGCAGCGTCGGCGATGGCACGGTCGATTTCGCTGGCACGCAGAGCGGCTACGGCAACATCGTCATCATCAAGCACCGCAACAACCAGCAGACGGCCTACGCCCACCTGAGCCGGATCGACGTCAAGACCGGCGAGAGCATCAGCCAGGGCCAGAAGATCGGCGCCGTGGGCTCCACCGGCTGGGCCACCGGTCCCCATCTGCACTTCGAGTTCCGCGTGAACGGCGAATACCAGAACCCCGCTTCCATCGCCCAGGAAGGCGGCGCACCGATCACCGCCGCCATGCGCCCGGCATTCGAACGCGTGGCCGTCGGCGCCCGCACCGAGCTGGCTGCCGCGTTCTCGGTCATCCAGGCCAGCGCCGACTGAGAAGCGGCAACGCGTCGGCCATGCCCGCCGCACTGTTCATCGGCCTGATGTCGGGCACCTCGCTCGACGGCGTCGATGGCGTGCTGGCCGATTTCTCGAACGGCGGCATGGCCGTGCGGGCCTACGCCACTGCCCCCTTTCCTGCCGCGCTGCGTACCGAGCTGCTGGCGCTCAACACCCCCGGCGACAACGAGCTTCATCGCGCCGCGCTCGCCGGCAGCGGCCTGGCGCGCATCTACGCGGAAGTGGTCGATCGGCTGCTCGCGGACAGCTCGACGCCCGTCCGCGCGGTGGCCGCCATCGGTGCCCACGGGCAGACCGTGCGCCACCGGCCGACGGAGTTCGACGGCGTCGGCTACACGCTGCAGATCAACAATCCCTCGCTGCTGGCCGAACTGAGCGGCATCGACGTGATCGCGGACTTCCGCAGCCGCGACCTCGCGGCTGGCGGCCAGGGCGCGCCACTGGTGCCGGCCTTCCACCGCGCGCTGTTCGGGCGCGACGACCGGGCGGTCGCGGTGCTCAACATCGGCGGCATTTCGAACCTGAGTCTGCTGCCCGCGAAGGATGCGGCTGCCGACGGACCTTCTTCGGTGCTCGGCTTCGATTGCGGCCCCGGCAATGCCCTGATGGACCACTGGTGCCAGCGCCACACCGGCGAAGCCTTCGACCGCGGCGGCCGCTGGGCGGCAAGCGGACAGGTGCTGCCGGACCTGCTCGCACGCCTGCGCTCGGAATCCTATTTCGCCAAGCCGCCGCCCAAGAGCACCGGCCGCGACCTGTTCAACCCCACCTGGCTCGCGGCGGCCCTCGGCGACGCCGCCGCCCATGCCGACCCGGCCGACGTGCAGGCCACGCTCGCCGAGTTCACCGCCAGCGCCTGCGCCGCCGACCTGCGCCGGTATGCAGGCGACAGCAGACTGCTGATCGTCTGCGGCGGCGGCGCGCTCAACGACCATCTGCTGGCGCGGCTGCGCGCCTTGCTGCCGGGCGTGGCGGTCGACACCTCCGACGCCCACGGGCTGCCGCCGCTGCAGGTCGAGGCCGCGGCGTTCGCCTGGCTCGCGCGCTGCACGCTGCGACGCGAGCCGGGCAACCTCGCGAGCGTGACGGGCGCCCGCGGCGCGCGTGTGCTCGGCGCGGTTTATCCCGCGGCTTGAGCCGCCGCGCGGGCGTCAGCCCTGGCCAGACACTTCGGGTTGCGCAGGCCGCGGTGCCCGGGCTTCTGCAGGCAGGTGCCAGAAGATGAAGGCTGAAGCAACCGTGATGAGCCCCATGCTCGCGAACGTCGCCTGGAAGGCGTCGAGCGTGTGCGCGGGCGAATCGGTGCCGAACACACCGTTGTAACCCGCAAGCACCGCGGCTGCGGCGGCCACGCCCATGCTCATCGCAAGCATCTGCACCATCGACAGCAGGCTGTTGCCGCTGCTGGCCATGCCGCCGTCGAGGTCCTTGAGGGTGATGGTGTTCATGGCGGTGAACTGCAGCGAATTCACCGCACCGAAGACCGCCAGCTGCAGCACATGCAGCCCCAGCGGTTGGCCCGGCGCGGTGAAGCCGAAGCTCGCCATCGCGAGCCCCACGAGCACCGTGTTCAGCACCAGCACCCGGCGGTAGCCGTGGTGCGTGATCAGCGGCGCGGCAAAGCGCTTCATGGCCATGCCCGCCAATGCCACCGGCAGCATCATCAGGCCCGCGCGCAACGGCGAATAGCCCATCGACACCTGCAGCAGCAGCGGCACGAGAAAAGGCATGCAGCTGCTGCCCAGGCGCGAGAACAGGTTGCCGAGCAGGCCGATCGCGAGCGTCGGCACCTTGAAGAGCGCCGGCGCGAAGAGCGGCTCGGCCGTTCGCCCCGCGTGCAGCCAGTACGCGACGATGCTCGCGAAGCCGAACACCAGCACCACCATCACCCCGCCCTGGCCGACACCGAGCGCGGCCACCCCGTCGAGCGAAAGCGAGATCGCGACCATGCCGAAAGACAGCATTGCATAGCCGACGCCGTCGAAGCGCCGCGGCGCGGCACCGCGCAGGTCGGGCATGAAGCGCAGCGTGGCCAGGCAGCCCGCCAGGGCCACCGGCACATTGATCAAAAAGATCCAGTGCCAGGAGGCGTATTGCACCAGCCAGCCGCCCAGCGTGGGACCGAGCAGCGGACCGATCAGGCCCGGGATCGCCACGAAGCTCATCGCCTGCAGGAACTCGCCGCGCGGCACCGTGCGCAGCAGCGCCAGCCGGCCCACCGGCAGCAGCAACGCACCGCCCAGGCCCTGCACCACGCGTGCCGCCACCAGTTGGCCGAGCCCCTGGGATATCGCGCACAGCACCGAACCGACGGCAAACAGCACGATGGCCGAGAAGAACACCCGCCGCGTGCCGAAGCGGTCGGCGATCCAGCCCGAAGCCGGGATCAGCATCGCCATCGTCAGCGCGTAGGCCACCACGACCGACTGCATGCGCAGCGGGCTTTCCCCCAGGCTCGCAGCCATGCCGGGCAGCGCCGTGTTGATGATGGTGGCGTCCAGCGTCTGCATGAAGAAGCCGACCGCCACGAGCCACAGCAGGCTCTTGCGGACGGGGGCGGAGGCGGTGTCAGGCGGCATGGAGGCGGCGCGGGCGGATGGTGATCGGCGGCAGGAAGCAAAAAGCCGCCCGGAGGCGGCTTCTTTGAAGAGGCGGCGGTGTTGTGGGTTCGGTCGGGGCCGGCACCACCGCGGCAGGCAGAAGGATCAGGCCGAGAAGCTCGAGCCGCAGCCGCAGGTGCTGGTGGCGTTCGGGTTCTTGATCACGAACTGGGCGCCCTGCAGGTCTTCCTTGTAGTCGATCTCGGCGCCGACCAGGTACTGGTAGCTCATCGCGTCGATCAACAGCGACACGCCGTTCTTGGTCATGGTCGTGTCGTCTTCGTTGGTGATTTCATCGAAGGTGAAACCGTACTGGAAGCCCGAGCAGCCCCCGCCCTGCACGAACACGCGCAGCTTGAGGTCGGGATTGCCCTCTTCGGCGATCAGGTCGGCCACCTTGGCAGCCGCGCTGTCGGTGAAGACGATCGGCTCGGGCATCTGGGTCTGGATGTTTTCGGCAACAGCGCTCATGGGGGGATAACTCCTTGCGGGCCGGACATGCGGCCAATGGACCAATGCTACTGCAATGCCGCGTTCCTGGCAGGCCGGCGGCACCGAGCACCCATTGGAAGTGGGGTCGAACGCCGGCGCACCAAGACGCGGCGAGCAAAAAAGAAAAAGCCGCCCGGGGGCGGCTCTTCCTTGTTCGCAGCGAACAGGATCAGCGCTTGCTGAACTGCTTGCGGCGGCGTGCGGAGTGCAGACCGACCTTCTTACGCTCGACTTCACGTGCATCGCGCGTGACGTAGCCGGCCTGGCTCAGCACCGGCTTGAGGCTTGCGTCGTAGTCGATCAGCGCACGGGTGATGCCGTGGCGCGTTGCGCCGGCCTGGCCCGATTCGCCGCCACCTGCCACGTTGACCATGACGTCGAACGCTTCGGTGTTGTTGGTCAGCACCAGGGGCTGCTTGGCAATCATGATCGAGGTTTCGCGGCCGAAGAACTCTTGGATGTCCTTGCCGTTGACCGTGATCTTGCCGGTGCCCTTCTTCAGAAACACACGGGCGACGCTCGATTTGCGACGGCCGGTGCCATTGTTCCATTCACCAATCATTCTCAAGGCTCCTTACAGTTCCAGCACTTTGGGCTGTTGGGCGGTGTGCGGATGCTCTGCACCGCCGTACACCTTGAGTTTCTTGATCATCGCGTAGCCGAGCGGGCCCTTGGGCAGCATGCCCTTGACGGCCTT
>CAMLCW010000173.1 GCA_946478645.1 uncultured Variovorax sp. | reverse complement strand
GCGTGGCATCTCGCGCGTCATCGCGCCGACCTTGAGCCGCGCGGGATTGAAGATGTGCGCGTAGTAGGTCAGCCAGAGCTGTTCGCCGGCGTCGGGCGCGGGCTTCTCGCGCCGGTCGGCGCCGGGCTGGAAGGCCAGCGCCGTGCCGTTCCATTCGACGCAGCGGTCGGGCGTGAGGATGGCCCAGCGCATCTGCGCGAAGCGGCGCGCGAAGAACGGCGCGTTGGCCTCGACGATGCGGTGCTCGGGCTCGAACCAGGCCACATGGCGCTCGCCCCCGTCTTCGTCGATGACGCGCGTGAAGCGCACGAAGGCGCGCATCTTGTGGATGTCGCGCTGCACCGCCTTGGCCATGCGCTGGGCCCGCATCATGTCGGCGTCGAGCGGATCGTGCCGCAGCGCGGGCTCGTGCGCGAGGCGCCAGAGCAGGCGGTAGAGCAACGCGAAGCGCTGGTCGTCGCGGTGCAGGATCACGTCGGCGCAGAGCGCGACGAAAGCGGCAGGCACGGGGTGCAGCGCCGCGGCGGCCGGCGCGGGCACGAGCATGGCTTGTGCTGCGGCATCGCCGAACAGGCCCTGGCTTGCGCCTGCATCGCGCACGCCCCATTCGACCTCTCCCGGCGGCACGCCGGCGGCCAGCAACTGCCGTGCGCGGCGGCGGAAGGCGTCGAGGTCGACCGGATCGTCGAGCAGCGCCTGCATGGCTAGAACAGCGACGCCTGCACCGCGCTGCGCAGCGGCGCGGCAGGCACCGGCAGCGACGGGGCGCCGCGCGCGGGCCGATGCCCGTCGGCCACCACGAACGGCAGCACCTTGCGCGCGGGCACATGCAGCCGCCGCAGGTCTTCGGCGCGCACACGGCGCACCCGGCGCGCCTGCATCAATCGGTCGACGGCCTTGACGCCCAGCCCCGGCACGCGCAGCAGCATCTCGCGCGGCGCATGGTTCAAATCGACCGGAAAGCGCTCGGCATGCGCCAGGGCCCAGGCCATCTTGGGATCGACGTCGAGCCGCAGCAGGCCGTCGGGCGCGGCCACGATCTCCTCGTGGCCGAAGCCGTAGAAGCGCATCAGCCAGTCGGCCTGGTAGAGCCGGTGCTCGCGCAGAAGCGGCGGCGCGGTGAGCGGCAGCGCGCGCGCCGCATCGGGAATCGGGCTGAAGGCCGAGTAGTACACGCGGCGCAGCCGGTAGGCACCGTACAGCGTGGCACTGGTCGCGAGGATGCCGCGGTCGTCGGTGGCATCGGCACCCACGATCATCTGCGTGCTCTGGCCCGCAGGCGCAAAGGGCGGTGGCTTAGCGGCGACAGGGGCGGCGCCGGGCAGCGCGCGGATCGGCACCACGCGGCGCGCCTCTTCGCGCGTGTGGTCGATCGCAAGCCGCAGCCGTGCCATCGATCGGCGAATCGCGCTCTCGTCCTTCTCGGGCGCGAGCGAGCGCAGGCCCTCGGTGGTCGGCATCTCGACGTTGATGCTGAGCCGGTCGGCATAGCGGCCGGCTCGCGCAATGAGCTCCTCGCTTGCGTCGGGAATGGTCTTCAGGTGGATGTAGCCGCGAAAGTCGTGGTCCTCGCGCAGCGCGCGCGCCACCTCGACCACCTGCTCCATCGTGTGGTCGGGCGACTTGACGATGCCGCTCGAGAGAAAAAGCCCCTCGATGCAGTTGCGGCGGTAGAAATCGAGCGTGAGCTGCACCACCTCGTCGGTGCGAAAGCGCGCGCGCGGCACGTTGCTCGATGCGCGGTTGACGCAGTAGAGGCAGTCGTACTGGCAGTGGTTGGTGAGCAGCACCTTCAGCAGCGAGATACAGCGGCCATCGGGCGCGTAGCTGTGGCAGATGCCCATGCCCTCGGTCGAGCCGATGCCGCGCCCGCCGACCGAGTCGCGCGGCTGCGAACCGCTGGACGCGCAGGAGGCGTCGTATTTGGCGGCGTCGGCAAGGATGGCGAGTTTGCGCTGCAGTTCCACGGGGGCCTGGATGTCGAAATACTGTATGAATATACAGCACATCAAGCGCTGACGTTGACAAAGGACCGGCTGCCCGCAGGGGCGTTTTCGCCGCAGAGCCCGCTACAGTCCGAGGCTCATTTCCACCGCCGCGCAGCGATGCGCCGACCGATGCGCTGCACCTCTTCCTTCTTCTTCGGGTTCGCACTTGCCGCCACGCTGTTGGCCGCGGGCTGCGCGTCCGTCCCGCGCACCGCGCCGCGCGTGGTCTTCCTGGCCGACGGCGTCTTCAAGTCGCCCACCACGCAGGACGCCGAAGCCTATTGCCGCAACTTCGGCGCGCCGATGCGCTACCTCGACCCCGAGGCGCCGGCCCGCGCGCCGGGCGCCGAGGTGACCTACCGCTGCGACTGAGCGGCCGGAGCGGCCTGCGCGCCCTCTTCGCCCGGCACGCGCACCCGCTCGAGGACGAAGTCGATGAAAGTCCGGATCGCGCGCGTGTGCTGCCGGTTCGGCATGTAGAGCATGAACATCTGCGTGCCGAAGATCGACAGCCGCCAGTCGTCGAGCGTGGTGACCACGTCGCCGCGCCGGATGTCGTCGTTCACCACGTAGTCGGGCACCAGGCCGATGCCGAGGCCCGCGAGGATGGCCTGGCGCAGGAACAAAAAGTTCTCCGAGATCAGTGTCGGCTCCAGCACCACCTCTCGCCGCACCTCGCCCAGGTCCTGGCCCTGGTAGGCCGACACGCGCAGCTGCCGGCCGATGACCGCCGCTGTAACCACGGGCGCGCCCTGTAGTTCGTCGAGCTGCATTGGCAGCCCATGTTCCGCCGCATAGCCGCGCGAGGCGCAGGCCACGTAGCGCACCGCGCCCAGGTCGCGCGCCACGAGGTTCTGCGGTGGCTCGGGCACCACGCGGATCGCGATGTCGACCTCGTCGCGCAGCAGGTCCTCGATGCGGTTCTCGAACACCACGTCGAGCACGATGCCCGGGTACTGGCGCTTGAAGTCGATCAGCCAGTCGGCCATCACGAGCTGGCCGTAGCCGCTCGGCACGCTGAGCCGCACGCGGCCCTGCAGCCCCTGGCCGAGCGTGGTGACCGATTCGCGCGCGGCCAGCAGTTCGCCCTGGATCGCGACGCCGTGCTGGTACAGGCGCAGGCCGATCTCGGTCGGCTCGGCACGGCGGGTGGTGCGGCGCACGAGCTGCGCGCCGACCGAGCGTTCGAGCTGGTTCAGGTGGTAGCTGACGTTGGCGCGGCTCATCTTGAGCCGGCGCGCGGCGGCGCTGAGGTTGCCCGCGTCGATGATTTCGACCAGCAGGGACAGCGATTGAAGGTCCATGCGGCCGATTTTGTCAAATTTTCTTTGACAGTCTGTCAATGCGCTATGCAATTGTCAAAGGCCCGCACCCGCTCAAGAATGCGGGGTTCACCCCAGAGCCTCGGGCCCTCGCTCCCTTCAGGCCCGCCACGCGAGAGACAAAGCACATGGCCAGCACATCCCCCAGCCCCTCCACGTCTGCCGCTCCCGTCACCTTCGCGCGCGAAGGCGACGTGTTCGTCGTGACCATCGACAACCCGCCCGTCAACGCGCTCGGCGTCGACGTGCGCCGCGGCCTGGTGGCCGCCATCGAGGCGGCCGAGGCCGACGCCGGCGCCAAGGCCGTGCTGATCGTCGGCGCGGGCCGCAACTTCATTGCGGGCGCCGATATCCGCGAATTCGGCCAGACGCCGCAGCCGCCCTCGCTGCCCGAGGTGTGCCTGAAGATAGAGAACTGCAGCAAGCCGGTGGTCGCCGCGATCCACGGCGCGGCCCTCGGCGGCGGGCTCGAGGTGGCGCTGTCGGCGCACTACCGCATCGCCGCGCCGACCGCCAAGCTGGGCCTGCCCGAAGTGGCGCTCGGCCTGCTGCCGGGCTCGGGCGGCACGCAGCGCGCGCCGCGCCTGATCGGCGTCAAGCCGGCACTCGACCTGATGCTCAGCGGCCGCCATGCGGGCGCGAAGGAAGCGCTGTCGCTCGGCCTGGTCGACAAGCTCGGCAACGACGCCGATGCGCGCGCCGAGGGCCTGGCCTACGCGAACGAACTGGTCGCCGCGAACGCGCCGGTGCGCCGCACGCGCGAGGCCGCCGGCCTGGCCGACAAGGACGCGAGCCGCGCCGCGCTCGACGCCGCGCGCGCCGACACCGCGAAGAAGAGCCGCGGCCTGTTCTCGCCGATGAAGATCATCGAAGCGGTCGAGGCCGCGCTCACGCTGCCGTTCGACGAAGGCATGGCGCTCGAGCGCAAGCTGTTCCTGCAATGCATCGACAGCCCGCAGCGCGCGGGCCTGATCCATGCCTTCTTCGCCGAGCGCGAAGTGCTGAAGGCGCCCGAGACCAAGGCCGCCAAGCCCCGCGCGCTCGAATCGGCCGGCATCGTCGGCGGCGGCACCATGGGCGCGGGCATCGCGGTGGCGATGCTCGACGCGGGCCTGCCGGTGACGATGATCGAGCGCGACGACACGCAGCTCGCGCGCGGCCGCGCCAACGTCGAGAAGGTCTACGACGGCCTGATCAAGAAGGGCCGCATGACCGACGAAGCCAAGACCGCCGTGATGGCGCGCTTCAACGGCTCGACCAGCTACGACGCGCTCGCCAAGGCCGACATCGTGGTCGAGGCCGTGTTCGAGGACATGGCCGTGAAGAAGGCGGTGTTCGCCGAACTCGACCGCGTCTGCAAGCCCGGCGCGGTGCTCGCCACCAACACCTCGTACCTCGACATCGACGAGATCGCGGCCAGCATCGCGCGGCCGCAGGACGTGGTGGGCCTGCACTTCTTCTCGCCGGCCAACATCATGAAGCTGCTCGAGATCGTGGTGCCCGCCAAGGTCAGCGCCGACGTGGTCGCGACCGGCTTCGAGCTCGCGAAGAAGCTCAAGAAGGTGCCGGTGCGCGCGGGCGTGTGCGACGGCTTCATCGGCAACCGCATCCTTGCGGTGTACCGCCAGGCGGCCGACCACATGATGGAAGACGGCGCCTCGCCCTACCAGATCGACGAAGCCGTGCGCAACTTCGGCTATCCGATGGGGCCGTTCCAGGTGTCGGACCTCGCGGGCGGCGACATCGGCTGGGCCACGCGCAAGCGCAAGGCCGCCACGCGCGACCCGAAGGCGCGCTACGTGCAGATCGCCGATCGCATCTGCGAGCGCGGCTGGTTCGGCCAGAAGACGCAGCGCGGCTACTACCTCTACCCCGAAGGCGCACGCACCGGCCAGCCCGACCCCGAAGTGCTGGCCATCATCGACGCCGAGCGCCAGCGCGCGGGCGTCACGCCGCGCGCCTTCACCGAGGAAGAAATCATGCGCCGCTACATGGCCGCGATGATCAACGAGGGCGCCAACGTGGTGCACCAGGGCATCGCGCTGCGCCCGCTCGACGTGGACGTGACCTTCCTCTACGGCTACGGCTTCCCGCGCCATCGCGGCGGCCCGATGAAGTACGCCGACACGGTGGGCCTCGCCAAGGTGCTGGCCGACATCCGCGAGTTCGCGAAGGAAGACCCGCTGTTCTGGCAGCCCTCGCCGCTGCTGGTCGACCTGGTCGAGCGCGGCGCCGATTTCTCGAGCCTCAATCAATCCAATTAAGGACAACGCCATGCGCGAAGCCGTCATCGTTTCCACCGCCCGCACCCCGCTCACCAAGGCGCACCGCGGCGAGTTCAACATCACCCCGGGCCCGACGCTCGCGGCCTTCGCGGTGAAGGCGGCGGTCGAGCGCTCGGGCCTCGACCCCGCGCTGATCGAGGACGCGATCCTCGGCTGCGGCTACCCCGAAGGCACCACCGGGCGCAACATCGCGCGCCAGGCCATAATTCGCGCGGGCCTGCCGATCTCGATCGCCGGCACCACCGTCAACCGCTTCTGCGCCTCGGGCCTGCAGGCGATCGCGATGGCCGCAGGCCGCATCGTGGTGGACGGCGCGCCGGCCATGATCGCGGGCGGCGTGGAGAGCATCTCGCAGATCCGCAGCCGCAGCGCCACCGACGCGGGCGACAGCGGCATGGACCCGTGGATCGTCGAGCACAAGCCCGCGCTCTACATGGCGATGATCGAAACCGCCGACATCGTGGCCCAGCGCTACAACATCAGCCGCGAGGCACAGGACCGCTTCTCGGCCGAGAGCCAGCGCCGCACCGAAGAGGCGCAGCTGGCCGGCCGCTACAAGGACGAGATCGTGGCCTGCACCACCACCATGGCGGTGACCGACAAGGAAACGAAGGAAGTCAGCTACCGCGAAGTCACCGCCACCGAGGACAACTGCAACCGCCGCGGCACCACCTACGAGGCGCTCGCCAAGCTCAAGCCGGTGATGGGCGACGACAAGTTCATCACCGCGGGCAACGCCTCGCAGCTGTCCGATGGCGCCTCGGCCTGCGTGCTGATGGAAGCCAAGGATGCGGAGCGCGCCAACCTCAAGCCGCTCGGCGCCTTCCGCGGCCTCGCGGTGGCCGGCTGCGAGCCCGACGAGATGGGCATCGGCCCGGTGTTCGCGGTGCCCAAGCTGCTGGCACGCCACGGCCTCAAGGTCGAGGACATCGACCTCTGGGAGCTCAACGAAGCCTTCGCCTCGCAGTCGATCTACTGCCAGGACAAGCTGGGCATTCCGTCGGAGCGCCTGAACGTGAACGGCGGCGCGATCTCGATCGGCCACCCCTTCGGCATGACCGGCGCGCGCCTCACGGGCCATGTGCTGATCGAAGGCCAGCGCCGCGGCGCGAAGTACGCCGTGGTCACGATGTGCATCGCGGGCGGCATGGGTGCAGCCGGCCTGTTCGAGATTTACTGAGACCGAGAATTCATGGACCTGAACTTCACCCCCGAAGAGGAAGCCTTCCGCGCCGAAGTGCGCGCCTTCCTTGCCGACAAGCTGCCCGCGCGCCTTTCCGACAAGGTCAAGAGCGGCAAGATCCTCGAGAAGGCCGACATGGCCGAGTGGCACGCGATCCTCAATGCGCGCGGCTGGCTCGCCAACCACTGGCCCGAAGCCTACGGCGGTCCGGGCTGGAGCGCGGTCGAGAAGTTCATCTTCGAGAACGAATGCGCGCTGGCCTTCGCGCCGCGCATCGTGCCCTTCGGCGTGAACATGCTCGGCCCGGTCCTGATCAAGTACGGCAACGAGGCGCAGAAGCAGCACTGGCTGCCGCGCATCCTGAACGGCGACGACTGGTGGTGCCAGGGCTATTCGGAACCCGGCGCGGGCTCCGACCTCGCCGCGGTCAAGACCTCGGCCGTGCGCGGCATCGACGCCCAGGGCGACCATTACATCGTCAACGGCCAGAAGACCTGGACCACGCTGGGCCAGCACGCCAACATGATCTTCTGCCTGGTGCGCACCAACCGCGAGGCGAAGAAGCAGGAGGGCATCAGCTTCCTGCTGATTGACATGGCTTCGCCCGGCGTGGAGGTGCGCCCGATCATCACGCTTGACGGCGAGCATGAGGTGAACGAGGTGTTCTTCTCCGACGTGCGCGTGCCGGCCGAGAACCTGGTGGGCGAAGAGAACAAGGGCTGGACCTGCGCCAAGTACCTGCTGACTTACGAGCGCACCAACATCGCGGGCGTGGGCTTCTCGGTGGCCGCGCTCGAACAGCTGAAGGGCATTGCGGCCACGCGCATGAAGAACGGCAAGCCGCTGGCGGAAGACCCGGCCTTCGCGGCACGCCTGGCGCGCGTGGAGATCGACCTGGAGAACATGAAGACCACCAACCTGCGCGTGATCGCGGCGGTGGCCGGCGGCGGCGTGCCCGGCGCCGAGAGCTCGATGCTGAAGATCCGCGGCACCGAGATCCGCCAGGAGATCTCGTCGCTCGCGCGCCGCGCGATGGGCGTGTATGGCCGGCCCTTCGTGGCCGAGGCGCTGAAGGACGGCTACGACGGCGAGGCCTTCGGGCCCGCGTACGCATCGGCCGCGGCATCGCGCTACTTCAACAACCGCAAGCTGTCGATCTTCGGCGGCTCCAACGAAATCCAGAAGAACATCATCTCCAAGATGATCCTCGGCCTCTGAAATGAAATACGAACAGCCGGACGGAAGTCCGCTCCCGCATTCGGCCCACCCACGGCTCACTGAAGAGACTTGAAATGAACTTCGAACACACCGAAGACCGGCGCATGCTCGCCGACAGCCTGAACCGCTTCATCGCCGAGCAGTACGCCTTCGATGCGCGCGACCGCATCGCGAAGTCGGACCACGGCTTCAGCAAGGAAATCTTCCAGCAGTTCGCCGAACTCGGCGTGATCGGCGCGCTGTTCAGCGAGGCCGATGGCGGCTTCGGCGGCAGCGGCTTCGACATTGCCGTGGTCTTCGAGGCGCTCGGCCGCGGCCTCGTGGTCGAGCCCCTGCTCGGCGCGCTGATGGTCGGCGAGGCGATCAGCGCGGCCGGCAGCGGCGCGCAGAAAGACAAGCTCGGCGACATCATCAACGGCGCCACCGTCGCAGCCTTCGCGCACGACGAGGCCGACACGCACCATGAACGCACGCGGGTCGCGACCCGCGCCGAAAAGAACGCCGACGGCTGGGTGCTGAACGGCGCCAAGGCCGTGGTGCCGCAGGGCGAGCAGGCCGACCTGCTGCTGGTGTCGGCGCGCACCGCAGGCGACGTCGACGACGCGGCCGGCATCTCGCTGTTCCTCGTGCCGGCCAAGACCGCCGGCGTCGCGGTGCGCGGCTGCCCCGCGATCGATGGCGGCCGGGTCGCGGAGATCACCCTCGACGGCGTGAAGCTCGGCGCCGATGCGCTGCTCGGCAGCGAAGGCCAGGGCCATGCGGTGCTCGAACGCGCGATCGGCCGCGGCGTGCTCGCGCTCTCGGCCGAGGCGCTGGGCGCGATGGAAGCGGCCAAGACGGCCACGCTCGAGTACCTGCGCACGCGCAAGCAGTTCGGCCTGCTGATCGGCAGCTTCCAGGCCCTGCAGCACCGCATGGCCGACCTGCTGCTCGAGATCGAGCAGGCGCGTTCGGCGGTCATCAATGCCGCCGCCGCCATCGACGGCAGCGACCGCATCGCGCGCGAGCGCGCGCTGTCGGCCGCCAAGTTCAGCATCGGCCGCATCGGCGCGCTGGTGGCCGAAGAGAGCATCCAGATGCATGGCGGCATCGGCATGACCTGGGAATTGCCGCTGCCGCACTACGCCAAGCGCCTGGTGATGATCGACCACCAGCTCGGCGACGAGGACCACCACCTGCAGCGCTACATCGCACTCGCAAAAAAGGAAGCCGCATGACCACACCCAAGACCGTGCTCGTCTCGCAGGAAGGCGCCGTGCGCATCCTGACCAACAGCAACCCCGGTGCGCGCAACGCGATCACGCCGACGCTGTATGCCGAGCTGTCGGCCGCGCTGGCCGACGCCGAACGCGACCCCGAAGTGGGCGCGGTGGTGTTCACGGGCGCGGGCGACTTCTTCTGCTCGGGCGGCGACCTGAACCTGCTCGCCACGCGGCGCGAACTGCCGGTGGCCGAGCGGCGCCAGATCCTCGAAGGCCTCAACAACCTGATCCGCGCGCTGCGCGACTGCAGCAAGCCCGTGATCGCGGCCGTCGAAGGCGGCGCCGCGGGCGCGGGCCTGTCGATGGCACTGGCCTGCGACATGCTGGTGTCGGCGCGCGATGCCTTCTTCACCGTGGCCTACGTCAAGGTCGGCCTCACGCCCGACGGCGGCGCCACGGCGTTCCTGGCCGAGTTCGTCTCGCGCCAGGTGCTGACCGAGCTGTGCCTGACCGGCGACCGCATGACGGCCGAGCGCCTGAACGAACTCGGCGCGGTCAACCGGCTGACCGACAAGGGCGCGGCGCTGGCCGAGGCGGTCGCGCTGGCAGCCAAGGTCGCCACCGGCCCGCAGCGCGCCATGACGCGCATCAAGGGGCTGTGCCGCCAGGCGCACCATGCCACGCTCGAGCAGCAGCTCGATGCCGAGGCGGTGTTCATGGTCGAGTCGCAGGGCGATGCCGAGGCGGCCGAGGGCATCGGTGCCTTCCTGGGCAAGCGCAAGGCCGATTTCGTGGCGCTGCGCCGGGGCGGCGGGAACGCCAGCTGACGAAAAGACTCCCACCGTCTCCCATGCCTGCCTCGCACGCCGTGCGGGGCTTTCCTGTTTTCCGAAAGACATCCTCTCTGCCATGGCTTCACTGAATTCATCCCTGCCGCTGGCCGGCGTGCGCGTGCTCGACCTGTCCCGCATCCTTGCCGGCCCCTGGTGCGGCATGGTGCTGGCCGACATGGGCGCCGAGGTCATCAAGGTCGAGCATCCGGGCCGCGGCGACGACACGCGCGACTGGGGCCTGCGCATCGGCCAGACCGAGACCGCCTACTTCAACAGCGTGAACCGCAACAAGCGCTCGGTCACGCTCGACCTGCAGACGGCCGAAGGCCAGCAGATCGCGCGCGACCTCGCCAAGCAGTGCGACGTGGTGCTGCAGAACTTCAAGTACGGCGGCATCGACAAGCTCGGCCTCGGCTACGCGCAGCTCAGCCAGGAAGACCCGCGCCTGATCTACTGCTCGATCTCGGGCTACGACCGCACCGGGCCCGAGGCCGCGCGGCCCGGCTACGACCTGCTGGTGCAGGGCGAGGCCGGCCTGATGGCGATCAACGGCGAGGC
>CAMLCW010000172.1 GCA_946478645.1 uncultured Variovorax sp. | reverse complement strand
TTCAGGCCGCAGGCAAGCAGCGCATTGGCCAGGCGGTTGGAGCGGCGGTCGAGCGCTTCGTAGCTCAGGCTCCGGTCGGCGATGCGCAGCGCGATGCGCTGGCCGTGGATGCGCGCGCAGCGCGAGACCAGTTCGCCGACGTTGGCGACCGTGGAAGTGTGTGGCAAGGCTTGTCTCCTGGATGCGTGCATGCATGGGTTCTGCATGCGATGCGCCACTGTCCCGCAAAGCGGCGGCCAACAGGAAATACCGTTTGCTGATGCCGGGTCATCAATCGGATTGATGACCGCGGCCGTCGGGCCCGCGGGCGGCTATGCCCGGGGCGTGCGCCGCGGGCCCGGTTCCGCGAGCAGCTCAGCCTCCCAGCGCCCTTCGCGGATCAGCCGGGCGGCCTGCTCTGCCAGCGCCTCGGCCACCACCTGCGCGGCGGGATCGGGCGCGCGTTCGGCGGGCGTGGCGATGGCGTAGCTGCGCTGCAGCGCGGGCTGCACCACGCGCGCGACGACCCAGCCCTCGCCGCCGTGCGGGCTGTCGCCGAGCGCGCAGGCCGGCGTGAAGGTGTAGCCCGCGCCGCAGCCGTAGAGCGAGCGGATCACGCGCGCCGAATCGTGTTCGTGCGCCACGTTCAGCGTCACGCCCAGCGAGGCGGCGGCTTCCTCCACGCGCTGGCGGATCGAGAAGCGGCGCGACTGCAGCACCAGCGGCAGGCGCGCCGCATCCGCAAAGGCGACTTCGGGCTTGCCGTTCTTTCCGCGTCCCGGGCGCCGCAGGTGGGCCGACAACGCGCCGTCATGGTCGTAGCCGCAGACGAAGATCGGCTCGCGCGCGAGCGGCCGGCAGGCGAGCCCTTCGACCTGCGGCGTGTCGACCAGGATGCCGACGTCGGCGCGGCGGTCGAGCATGGCTTTCTTCACGGCCAGGCTCAGGTCGTCGAGCACGAACACGCGGATGCGCGGATGGCTCGCCTTGAGCGCGGCCAGCACCGGCCCGAGCAGCAGCGAGGCGATCAGGAACGGCACGGCCACCGTCACCGAGCCCTCGGGCCCCTGCGGCAGCCGCTGGATGCGCTCGCGCACCGCGTCGGCGTCGGACAGCAGCCGCCGCGCGTCTTCGTAGAGCTGCATGCCCGCGGGCGTGGGTGTCACGCCCGCATGCGAGCGGTCGAACAGCTGCGCGCCGAGCTCGGCCTCGAGCTTCTTGATCTGCGCGGTGAGCGCGGGCTGCGCGATGTAGAGCGAACCGGCTGCGCGCGAGAGACTCCCGGCCTCGAGCACGGCGATGAAATAGCGCAGGGTCCGCAGGTCCATGAAGGCCGCTCAGCGCGCGGGCTTCATTCGTCGCTGGCGGGCGGCGCGAACGGCACGCGCTGTGCCACCGCGCACATGAGCTCGTAGCCGACGGTGCCGGCGGCGCGCGCGACCTCGTCGATCGAGAGCGTCGCGCCATTGGTGGCAGAACGGCCCCAGAGCGTGACCTCGCTGCCGAACTGCGCATCGGGCACGGGCGTGAGGTCGACGGTGATCATGTCCATGCTGACGCGGCCCACCATGCGCGTGCGCACGCCGTTCACCAGCACCGGCGTGCCGGTGTCGCAGTGGCGCGGATAGCCGTCGCCGTAGCCGGCCGCGGCCACGCCGATGGTGAGCGGCGCCTCGGCCGTGAAGCGAGAGCCGTAGCCGATGGTGTCGCCGGGTTGCAGCGTCTGCACCGAGAGCAGCTTGGTCGAGAGCGTCATCGTGGGCTGGAGTTGCCAGTGCGCCGCGTCGTGCTCAGGGTAGTCGGGCGCGCTGCCGTACAGCACGATGCCGGGGCGCACCCAGTCGCCGCGCGCCTCGGCCGCATGCCGCAAGGTGGCTGCGCTGTTGGCGATCGAGCGCTCGCCGGGCAGGTCCTTCGTCACGCGGTCGAACACCGCGACCTGGTGCGCGATGCCGCGCTCTCCGTCGGCATCGCTGAAGTGCGTCATCAGCGAGATCTCGTCGACCTGCGGTAGCGCGTTGAGCCGCGTCCAGGCCGCGCCGAAGCGCTCGGGCGCGAAGCCCAGGCGGTTCATGCCCGAATTCATCTTGAGGAAGACGCGCTGCGGCTTGAGCGTCTTGTGCGCGGCGAGCATGTCGATCTGCTCGTCGCAATGCACCGTGTGCCAGAGGTCGAGCCGCGAGCACAGCTCGAGGTCGCGCGCCTCGAACACGCCCTCGAGCAGCAGCACCGGCCCGCGCCAGCCGAGGGCGCGCACGCGCTCGGCTTCGGCCAGGTCGAGCAGCGCAAAACCGTCGGCGCCGCGCAGGCCTTCGTAAACGCGCTCGATGCCGTGGCCGTAGGCATTGCACTTGACCACGGCCCAGACGCGGGCATCGACGGCGCTGCGCCGGACGCGGTCGAGGTTGTGCCGCAGCGCGGCGGTGTGGACTGTGGCGAGAATGGGGCGCGGCATGGGAGATCCCGAAGGTCGAAGACCGGGGTTTTAGCACCTTCGCGGACAGGGTCGCTCCGTGTGGCAATACGGGTCGGCGCGTCGTACCCCCATGCTATAACCGCCCATTCGCCCTTAACGACGCGATCTTTTTCACTACTGCCAGCGAGCCCCTGGCCAGCCAGCCCATCGATGAAGCGCGGTTTCTACACGATCATGTCGGCCCAGTTCTTTTCGTCGTTGGCCGACAACGCGATCTTTGTCGTGGCCGTGGAGCTGATGCGCAGCACCGGGTCCGCCGAGTGGCAGCGTGCTGCGCTGGTACCGATCTTCGCGGTCTTCTACGTGGTGCTCGCGCCGCTCGTGGGCGCCTTCGCCGACGCCCTGCCCAAGGGGCGGGTGATGTTCATCAGCAATGCGATCAAGGTGATCGGCTGCGTGATGATGCTGTTCGGCTCGCATCCGCTGCTCGCCTATTCGATCGTGGGGCTCGGCGCGGCGGCCTATTCGCCGGCCAAGTACGGCATCCTCACCGAATTGCTGCCGGCCTCGCAGCTCGTCAAGGCCAACGGCTGGATCGAGGGCCTGACGATCGCCTCGATCCTGCTGGGCATCGTGCTCGGCGGCTCGCTGGTCGGCGCGGCGGTCTCGGGCTGGCTGCTCGCCATCGACATCCCGTTCATCGACACGGGCGTCGACGCGCCGGCCGAGGCGGCGATCTCGGTGCTGATCTTCGTCTACGCGCTCGCGGCCTGGTTCAACACCCGCATCCCGAGCACCGGCGTCGAGATGCGCCCGCTGCGCGCCAATCCCAACCACGGCCTCGCGCGCAACATGGTCGCGCTGCTGCCCGACTTCTGGCACTGCAACGCGCGCCTGTGGCGCGACAAGCTCGGGCAGATCTCGCTCGCCACCACCACCCTCTTCTGGGGCGCCGGCGCCAACCTCAAGTACATCGTGCTGGCCTGGGCCGCGCTCGCGCTCGACTACAACACCACGCAGGCCACTGCCCTGACCGGCGTGGTGACCATCGGCATGGCGGTGGGCGCGATCGCCGCTTCAATGCGCATGCGCCTGGACATGGCCACGCGCGTGATCCCGATGGGCATCGCCATGGGCGTGCTGGTCATCTGCATGAACCTGATCGGCAGCGTCTGGCTCGCGGTGCCGTTTTTGATCCTGCTCGGCGGGCTCGGCGGCTTCCTGGTGGTGCCGATGAATGCGCTGCTGCAGCACCGCGGCCACAACCTGATGGGCGCGGGCCGCTCGATCGCGGTGCAGAACTTCAACGAGCAGGCCTGCATCCTGCTGCTCGGCGGTTTCTACAGCGCCTGCACCGGCCTGGGCCTCTCGGCCTACGCGGCGATCGCCGCCTTCGGCGGGGTGGTGGCGGGCTGCATGCTGCTGATCCAGCACTGGCACCGCCACAACCTGCGCCACCACCCCGAAGAAGTCGAGCACCTGCTCGCGATCGCGCGCAGCGACAAGCACCATTGACCTCCCCCAGGCTTCGCGCACTTCGTGTCGCTTCGCCCACCCCCTCGCCGGGGGCAACACCAGCGGCCCGGCAAAGCCGGTTCCGCGGTGTTCCTGGCCCACCCCCGAAGCGGCTCACTTCGTGTAGCCGCGTCCCCCTCAAGGAGGCAACACCAGCGGCCCGGCGAAGCCGGTTCCGCGGTGTTCCACGAATGAACACTTCATGGCTCCTCTTGCACTGATCTTCAACGCGTTCGTCTGGGGCGTTTCCTGGTTTCCGTTCCGCCACGTCGAAAGCCACGGGCTGCATCCGGTCTGGACCACGTTCCTGGTCTACGCGGCGATCTCGCTCGCGATGGGGCTGCTGCTTCGCCGTGCCTGGCGCGGCTTTGCGGACTTTCCGATGCTGGTGCTGCTCGGGCTCGCGGCCGGGTTCACCAACCTGGGCTTCAACTGGGCGGTGACGCAGGGCGACGTGGTGCGCGTGGTGCTGCTGTTCTACATGATGCCGCTGTGGAGCGTGCTGCTGGGTTGGGCCGTGCTCGGCGAGCGGCCGACGGGCGGCGCGCTGGCGCGGGTGGCGCTCGCGCTCGGCGGCGTGGTGGTGGTGCTGAAGGCGCCCGGCGTCGACTGGCCGGTGCCCGCGAGCCTGCCGGACTGGCTCGGCCTCGCGGCGGGCTTCGGCTTCGCGGTGACCAATATCGTGCTGCGCCACCTGCGCGATGCGCCCGGCGAATCGCGCGCGCTCGCGATGTTCAGCGGCTGCGCGCTGGTCGCGGGCACCGCCGCCGCGAGCGGCACGGCGCTCGGCGCCTTCGCTTCGCCGCTCCTGGCCACGCCGGGATGGATCGGCTGGGCCGTGCTGCTGGGGGCTGGCTTCGTGGTGGCCAACGTCTGCCTGCAGTACGGCGCGGCGCGGCTCGCGGCCAGCGCCACGGCGGTGATCATGCTGTCGGAGGTGCTGTTCGCGAGCGTGTCGTCGGTGGCGCTCGGCGCGGCCACGATGAGCCCGCGCATCCTTGCGGGCGGCGCGCTGATCGTGCTGGCGGCGGCGTGGTCGGCGTTTGCGCGAACGCCCGCGCGCAGCGATGATCGGCCCCTCTCCACCCCCTGAAGGAAGCGCCATGGCCGGCAGCATCTACGACTTCGACGCGCGCCGCATCGACGGCGAACCGGTGCGGCTCGCGGACTACCGCGGCAAGGTGCTGCTGGTCGTCAACACCGCGAGCCAGTGCGGCTTCACGCCGCAGTTCGCGGGCCTCGAGGAACTGCACGCCAAATACGCCGGCCAGGGGCTCGTGGTGCTGGGCTTCCCGTCGAACCAGTTCGGCGGCCAGGACCCGGGCAGCAACGAGGAGATCGGCGCCTTCTGCACCCGCAACTACGGCGTGAGCTTTCCGATGATGGAGAAGATCGAGGTCAAGGGCGACGGCGCCGCGCCGCTCTACCAGTGGCTCACCAAGGAGAAGCCGGGGCTGCTGGGCAGCACGGCGATCAAGTGGAACTTCACCAAGTTTCTGGTGGGGCGCGACGGCCAGGTGATCAAGCGCTATGCGCCGCTCGACAAGCCGGCTTCGCTGGCCGGCGACATCGAGGCCGCGCTGGCCGTCCCGGCCTGAGCCTCAGAACCTGAAGCTCGCGGTCTTGGAACCGCCGCCCACCGTGACGTTCTGGGTTTTGGACTCGCCATTCTGGGTCGTCGCGGCGATCGTGTAGCGGCCCGCGGGAATGTCGACCAGGCACACGGGCCCCGTGGCGCGCAGCGACAGTGCCGTGGCGCCGTCGGCGGCCTTGATCTCGACCTGCACGTCGGCCAGGTAGGCACCGTCGGCACGCGCGAAAAGCAGCGCGAGCGGATGGTCCTTCATGGCCGCGCGCATCGCGTTCGATTCGTCCGAGCCGATGCCGCCGCAGACGTGGCGCACCGCGCCCTCGCCCTTCCAGGCCGGCATGCCCGACTGGGCGTGCGCCGTCATGGCACCGGCCGACAGGGCCAGCGCCGCCAGCAGGTGCAGCGGCCGCTTTTCCTGAACGATGGCGTTCTTTCGATTGCGCGTCATGTCTTTGCTCCTTCGAAAAAGATCGAAGCCGACATGATGCGGTGCGTTGCCGCGCCGCGCCAGTCGGACCAGGGCGCTCCGCGGCGTGGGCCGCCGACCTGTTGCTGATCAGGCGGGCGCCAGGGCCGCGTCGAGCAGTTCCACCCAGTGGCGCACGGGCGTCTGGTCGCTGCCGCTCTGCAGGTGCGTGATGCAGCCGATGTTGGCCGAGGCGATGACGCTGGGCTGCAGCTGCTTCAGGTGCCCGAGCTTGCGGTCGCGCAGCGGATAGGCGAGCTCGGGCTGCAGCACCGAGTAGGTGCCGGCCGAACCGCAGCACAGGTGCGATTCGTTCATCGCCACGCGCACGTCGAAGCCCAGCGCGCGCAGGTGCGTCTCGACCCCGCCGCGCAGCTTCTGGCCGTGCTGCAGCGTGCATGGCGGGTGGTAGGCCACCACGCCAGCAGAGGCCCGCACGCGGGGCTTCAGCGCCGGCACCAGTTCGGGCAGCAGCTCGCTCAGGTCGCGCGTGAGTTCGCTGATGCGCGCGGCCTTGGCGGCATAGGCCGCATCGTCGCGCAGCAGGTGGCCGTACTCGCGCACGGTGACGCCGCAGCCCGACGCGTTCATCACGATCGCCTCGACTTCGCCACGCTCGACCATCGGCCACCACGCATCGATGTTGGCGCGCATCTGGGCCTTGCCGCCTTCCTGGTCGTTGAGGTGGAACTTCACCGCGCCGCAGCAGCCGGCCGCGGGCGCGACCACGGCCTGGATGCCGGCCGCGTCGAGCACGCGCGCGGTGGCGCTGTTGATGTTGGGCATCATCGCCGGCTGCACGCAGCCCGCGAGCATGAGCACCTTGCGCGCATGCGTGGCCGCGGGCCATTCACCGGCCGCCTGCTTCGGCGGCACCTTGGCCTGGAGCGCACCGGGCAAGAGGCCGCGCACCGACTGGCCGAGCTTCATCGCGGGGCCGAAGAGCGGCGACGGCAGGCCTTCCTTCAGCAGCCAGCGCTTGGCCGATTCGACGGGCGGGCGCGGCACCTTCGCATCGACGATGCGACGTCCGATGTCGACCAGGTGGCCGTACTGCACGCCGCTGGGGCAGGTGGTTTCGCAATTGCGGCAGGTCAGGCAGCGGTCGAGATGAAGCTGCGTGCTGCGCGTCGGCGGCTTACCTTCGAGCACCTGCTTCATCAGGTAGATGCGTCCGCGCGGACCGTCGAGCTCGTCGCCGAGCAGTTGGTAGGTGGGGCAGGTGGCGGTGCAGAAGCCGCAGTGCACGCATTTGCGCAGGATGGCTTCAGCCTCGCGGCCATCGTCGGTGCCTTGGAATTCGGGGGCGAGTTCGGTTTGCATGGGGCGTGGGGAATGGGGGCGATGTGGCTCAGCCGGCCGGCAGCAGCCGCGTGCGGTCGAAGAGGCCGTGCGGATCGAATTCGCGCACCAGGGCCTGGTGGATGCGCGCGACGGGTGGGGTCATCGCGCCGAAGCGCGCGACGCCGTCGGCGTCCTGGCCCGGCGGCAGCCGGAACAGCGTGGCGTGGCCGCCGGCCGCATGCGCTGCGGCACGGATTGCGGCGGCTTGCGCGGCGGGCGCGCGGTACCAGCGCTGGGCGCCATGCCATTCGACGAGCGGCGCGCCGGCACCGGCCCAGGCCAGCACCGGTGCGGTCTGCGGCACCGACACGCGCCAGAGCGCACCGTGCGTTGGCGCCGCGTCGTCGTCGAACCACGCAGCCTGCTGGTCGCGCAGCGACTGCCACCAGCGCGCGGCCGCCGCATCGTCCTGGCGCTCGCCGCCGAGGTGGCCGCAGGCCGCCTCGACCGCCGCGGCCGCGCCGCGCAGGCGCAGGCTCAGCACACAGACCCCGTCGCGCGCGCACCAGCAGCTGGCGTTGAGCGGCAAAGGCCGTCCGCCCCATTCGTTGAGCAGCCGCAGCGCATCGGCCTGGCTGCATTCGAAAACCAGCGTGGCCTCGGCGGGCGCGACGGGCAGCACCTTGAGGCTCACCTCGGCGATCAGCCCCAGCGTGCCGAGCGAACCGGCCAGCACGCGCGAGACGTCGTAGCCCGCCACGTTCTTCATCACCTGGCCGCCGAAGGTGAGCAGGTCGCCGCGGCCGTTGACGAGCATGGCGCCGAGCACGTAGTCGCGCACCGCACCGACGCTGGCACGCGCGGGCCCGCTGAGCCCCGCGGCGACCATGCCTCCGACGGTCCCCGCGCCCGGCGCTGCGCCGAAGCGCGGCGGTTCGAACGGCAGGCACTGCCCCTTGTCGGCCAGCACGGCCTCGAGTTCGGCGAGCGGCGTGCCGCCGCGGACGGTGACGACCAGTTCGCTCGGCTCGTAGCTCACGATGCCGCGCAGGCCGCGGGTGTCGAGCACCTCGCCCTGCGGCGCCTCGCCGTAGAAATCCTTCGTGCCGCCGCCGCGGATGCGCAGCGGCGCCGGATGGCTGACGGTGGTGCTGGCGGCAGCGGCGGCGGCGCGGATGCGCTCGACCACTTCGTGCAGTGCGTTGTCCATGGCTTCCATCGTCAGAACCTCGGCAGGTCGGGATGCGGTAGGCGGCCGCCGCGCACCACCTGCTTGCCGTACTCGGCGCAGCGCTGCAACGTGGGAATCACCTTGCCCGGGTTCAGCAAACCGGCCGGATCGAAGGCGCGCTTGACGCCGAACATCTGCTCGTTCTCGGCCGCGCTGAACTGCACGCACATGCTGTTGAGCTTCTCGACGCCGACGCCGTGCTCGCCCGAGACAGTGCCGCCCATCGCGACACTGGTCTCGAGGATGTCGGCGCCGAACAGCTCGCAGCGGTGCAGCTCGTCGGGGTCGTTGGCATCGAACAGCACCAGCGGATGCAGGTTGCCGTCGCCCGCGTGGAACACGTTGCAGCAGCGCAGGTTGTACTTCTTCTCCATCTGCTGGATCGCCAGCAGGATGTCGGCCAGGCGCTTGCGCGGGATGGTGGAGTCGAGGCACATGTAGTCGGGGCTGATGCGGCCCGACGCGGGAAACGCGTTCTTGCGCCCGCTCCAGAAGCGCATGCGTTCTTCCTCGCTGGTGCTCACCGCGATGGCGGTGGCGCCCGAGGCGCGCAGCACGGCGGTCATGCGGCCGATCTCTTCCTCGACCTCCTCGGGCGTGCCGTCGGATTCGCACAGCAGGATGGCGGCGGCGTCGAGGTCGTAGCCGGCATGCACGAAGTCTTCGACCGCGGCGGTCATGGGCTTGTCCATCATCTCGAGCCCCGCGGGGATGATGCCGGCCGCGATCACCGCGGCCACCGCGTCGCCGGCTTTTCGCACGTCGTCGAAGCTCGCCATGATGCAGCGCGCGAGCTGCGGCTTGGGCACCAGCTTGACCGTGACTTCGGTGGTGACCGCGAGCATGCCCTCGCTGCCGATCACCAGCGCGAGCAGGTCGAGCCCCGGCGCGTCGAGCGCCTCGCCGCCGAACTCGATCGGCTCGCCCTCGGCCGTGAAGCCGCGCACGCGCAGCACGTTGTGCAGCGTGAGGCCGTACTTGAGGCAGTGCACGCCGCCCGAGTTCTCGGCCACGTTGCCGCCGATGGAACAGGCGATCTGGCTCGACGGATCGGGCGCGTAGTAGAGGTTGAAGGGCGCGGCGGCCTCGCTGATCGCGAGGTTGCGCACGCCGCACTGCACCACGGCCGTGCGGCTCACCGGATCGATCTTGAGGATGCGGTTGAACTTGGCGAGCGAGAGCGTCACGCCCATTTCATGCGGCATCGCGCCGCCCGACAGCCCCGTGCCCGCGCCGCGCGCCACCACCGGCGCGCCGAGCGCATGGCAGGTCTTGAGCACGGCCGCGACCTGGTCTTCGGTCTCGGGCAGCGCCACGACGAGCGGCCGCTGGCGGTAGGCCGTGAGGCCGTCGCATTCGTAGGGCGTGGTGTCCTCGGCATGCCAGATCAGCGCATGCGCGGGCAGCTGCGCCTGCAGCGCGCGCACGATCTGCGCCTGGCGTTCGGTCTTGTCCATCTTGTGGTTCGTGTTGTCGTCTCGTGGAGAGACGCACTCTACGCAAATTGCGGCGCCACCGGGTTGAAGCTTTTTCGCGGCCGGCTTGAGAGAACTTCGCCGGCCGGATCGGCTTCTCAGCGCAGGCTCTGCGCCAGCCAGTCGACGAAGGCCGCGCACTCCCAGCGTTCGAGCGTGCCGGGCTGCCAGCAGATGGTGTGCTTGTGCGGCGAGCGCACGGGCTGGTCGGACAGCGCCACCAGGCGGCCCGATTCGAACCAGGCGGCGCCCATCTTCAGGCGCACCAGCGCCACGCCGAAGCCGCTCGCGGCCGCATCGTAGACCAGGCCCAGGTCGTTGAACTGCGAGCCGACGTGCGGCTCGGGCTGGTCGATGCCGCAGGCCGCGAACCAGGTGCCCCAGGGTTCGAGCGGGCTGCGGATGAGGCGCGAGTTCGCGATCTCCGCCGCGGTGCGGAAGCCGTCGAACGGGCCGAACTCGTTGAGGTAGCTCGGGCTGCAGGCGGGCACCAGGTCTTCCTCGAGCAGCAGGCGGTGCTCGCAGTCGGCGTAGTTGCCGCTGCCGTAGCGCACCTCGAGGTCGGCCTGTTCGGCCGTCACGTCGAGCAGCGGGATCGACACCTGCAGCACCAGCTCGATGTCGGGGTAGATGTTGCGGAACAGCTCGAGCCGCGGCATCAGGAACTGGCGGCTGAAGGTCGGCG
>CAMLCW010000171.1 GCA_946478645.1 uncultured Variovorax sp. | reverse complement strand
AGCTCGGGCTGCTGCCGCGCATCGGCGCGAGCCTGGGCGCGGTGCGCGCGGCCTGGCGCGACCCCACCACGCGCAAGGTGGCCAAGCTCATGGCGCCGGCGCTGCTGGGCGTCAGCGTGGCGCAGATCTCGCTGCTCATCAACACGCAGATCGCCTCGCACCTCGCGGTCGGCAGCGTGACCTGGATCGCCAACGCCGACCGGCTGATGGAATTTCCCACCGCAATGCTCGGCGTGGCGCTCGGCGTGGTGCTGATGCCGCAATTGGCGGGTGCGCGCGCGGCCAGGGACGACGCGCGCTATTCGGCGCTGCTCGACTGGGGCCTGCGGCTGGTGGTGCTGCTTTCGGCGCCCTGCGCGGTGGCGCTGCTGCTGTTTTCGCAGCCGCTGGTGGCGGTGCTGTTCCACAACGGCGCCTACAGCGGCGAGGACGTCCGGCGCACCACGCTGGCGTTGATGGGCTACGGCGTCGGGCTCGTCGGCATCGTGGCGATCAAGGTGCTGGCGCCGGGCTACTACGCCAAGCACGACATGCGCACGCCGGTGATCATCGCGGTCTCGGTGCTGGTGCTGATCCAGTTGCTCAATCTGGTGCTGGTGCCGGTGCTGCAGCATGCGGCACTGACTCTGACCATCGCCATCGGCGCGCTGGTCAACGCGATCTGGCTGCTGGTCGGGCTGGTGCGCCGCGGCAACTATCAGCCGGCGCCCGGCTGGGGCCGCTTCGTGCTGCAGGTGGCCGCCGGCACGCTGGCGCTCGGCGCCGTGCTGGCCTGGGGCGCGCAGCATGTCGACTGGATCGCGCTGCGCGAGCAGCGGCTGCTGCGCATCGGCTGGCTGGCGGCGCTGATCGCGGGTGCGGGGCTGCTGTATTTCGGCGTGCTCGCGGCCGTGGGCGTGCGGCTGCGCAGTTTCCTGCGGCGCTGAAAACACCGCCTTGACGCACCTCGGGCGCTCCTCTACAAAGACACATGACGTTCAGCTTTCAGGTTCCCACCGCCCTCGCGTATTTCGAGTCGCTGGTGCAGAGCGACGACCACTTTCCGCTGCTCGAGGCTGCCGCCAGCCTGGCGCAGGATGAATACCCCGACCTCGACGTGCAGCAGGTGCTCGGCGACGTCGACCAGCTGCTTGCGCGCCTGAAGCGCCGGCTGCCCGACGATGCCGCGCCGCTTGCGCGCTTGCGTGCGCTCAACCAGTTCTTCTTCAGCGACCTGAGCTTCGGCGGCAACGTCAACGACTACTACGACCCCGACAACAGCTACCTCAATGCGGTGCTGCGCACGCGCCGCGGCATCCCGATCTCGCTCGCGGTGCTCTGGATGGAGCTGGCGCAGGGGCTCGGCCTGCAGGCGCGCGGCGTGGGTTTTCCGGGCCACTTCATGGTCAAGGTGACGCTGCCCAAGGGCCAAGTCGTGATCGACCCCTTCAGCGGCAAGTCGCTCTCGCGCGAGGAACTCAGCGAGCGGCTTGAGCCCTACAAGCGCAGCAACGGCCTGGTGGGCGATTTCGACGTGCCGCTCGGGCTCTACCTGCAGCCCGCGAGCCCGCGCGAGATCATTGCGCGCATGCTGCGCAATCTCAAGGAGGTGCACCGCGCGCAGGAGGACTGGCAGCGTGCCATCCCGGTGCAGGACCGCCTTGTCGCGCTGCTGCCCAACGCCTGGGGCGAGTACCGCGACCGCGGCCTCGCCCACGCCGAGCAGGGCAGCACCGCGGCGGCCGTGCGCGACCTCGAAACCTACCTCGCGCATGCGGAAGATGCGCTCGATGTCGACGACATCGCGGAGCGGGTGGCCGCGCTGCGCCGCGCTGCGAACCGATGACGCCCGCAAGGCCCGGCATCACGCCCGCGGCCGACCTCGGGACGCTGCATCAATTCCATGCCTTGCAGCCGGTGCTGCCGGTGTCCGACGTCACGCGCGCGGCGCGCTGGTTCTGCGAAGTGCTGGGCTTCGAGCTCGACTTCATCGCAGGCGAGCCGCCGAGCTACGCCAGAGTCAAGAAAGGCGACGGCAGCCATGGCGACCCGGTCTGCCTGCGCCTCTGGCAGTGCAGCACGCGCGACGCGCCGCCCTGGCGCGGCGAGATCGTGATCCATGTCGGCAAGGACATCGATGGCCTGCATGCCGCCTACCTCCGGCGCGGCGTCACGGTGCTCGAGCCGCCGGTGTCCCAGCCCTGGGGCCTGCGCGAGTTTGCGGTCCGCGAGCCCGACGGGCATGTGCTGCGCTTCTGCGGCTACCTTTAGCGCGCGTCACTGAAGCATTGGGTTACAAGTTTTCGGTGCTCGCGTGTCGATCCGGCGGCACGCTGCGCGACGTGTGAACAGGCGCATGTGTTTTTTCGCGCCGGTTCCTTCTTCATCCACCCTTCAGGAGAAACGACATGCGATTCATGGTTCTGGTCAAGGCCAGCAAAGATTCCGAAGCCGGCGTGATGCCGAGCACCGAGTTGCTCACCGCGATGGGCAAGTTCAACGAGGAACTCGTCAACGCCGGCGTGCTGCTCGCGGGCGAAGGGCTCCATCCCTCGTCCAAGGGGGTGCGCGTGCGCTGCGAAGGCAAGAAGCGCACCGTCATCGACGGCCCCTTCGCCGAGACCAAGGAACTGCTCGCCGGCTTTTGGCTGCTGCAGGTCAAGTCGAGGGAGGAGGCCATCGAGTGGATCAAGCGCAGCCCCTTCGAGGAGGGCGAGATCGAGATCCGGCAGGTGTTCGAGGCCGCCGATTTCGGCGAGGCGATGACGCCCGAGCTGGCCGCGCAGGAAGACCGCCTGCGTGCCCAGACCGAGGCCGTCCAGGCCAAGGCCGCCGACTGACCGCCGCGCAACGAGGAGACCCCGCCATGCGATTCATGCTGCTGATGATTCCCCGCGGCTACGAGACGGCCGCCCCGGGCACCGTGCCCGACGACATCGATGCGGTGTCGGCCATGATGGCCTACAACGAGTCGATGCAGCAGGCAGGCGTGCTGATCAGCTGTGACGGCCTGCATCCGCCCTCGATGGGCGCGCGCGTGAGCTTTCCGGGCCGCAAGCCCAAGGTCGTCGACGGTCCGTTCGCCGAAGCCAAGGAAGTGCTCGGCGGTTTCTGGATCATCGACGTGCCCTCGCGTGCCGACGCCATCGAATGGGCCACGCGCTGTCCCGGCGCCGAGAACGAGGTCATCGAGGTGCGCCAGATCCAGGAAGTGGCCGACTATCCGCCCGACGTGCAGGCCAGGACCAGCGATTTCGCGTCGATGCAGACGCTGAAGAAGAGCCAGTGACCACCCCGGGCGCGGCCGGTGTCCACCGCAGCATCGAGGCGGTGTGGCGCATCGAGTCGGCAAGGATCGTGGCCACGGTGGCGCGCATGGTGCGCGACGTGGGCCTGGCCGAGGAACTGGCGCAGGACGCGCTGGTGTCGGCCCTCGAGCGCTGGCCCGAGGCCGGGGTGCCCGACAACCCCGCGGCGTGGCTCACGGCCGTGGCCAAGCACCGGGCCCTGGACCACCTGCGCCACGGCCAGTTGGTCGAGCGCAAGGCGCCCGAGGTCGGCCGCGAGCTCGACGCCCGGCACGCGATCGCGCAGGCCGACTTCGCCGAGGCGCTCGACGCGGCGATCGACGACGACATCGGCGACGACCTGCTGCGGCTGGTGTTCACCGCCTGCCATCCGGTGCTGTCGACCGAGGCGCGCGTGGCGCTCACGCTGCGCCTGGTTGGCGGCCTGGCGACCGACGAGATCGCGCGCGCCTTCCTCGTGCCCGAGGCCACCATCGCGCAGCGCATCGTGCGCGCCAAGCGCACGCTGCGCGAGGCGCGCGTGCCGTTCGAGGTGCCGCGACGACACGAACTCGAGGCACGGCTTGGATCGGTGCTCGAAGTGCTCTACCTGGTCTTCAACGAAGGCTATTCGGCCACCGCCGGCGACGACTGGATGCGCCCCGCGCTCTGCGACGAGGCGATGCGCCTGGGCCGCATCGTGGCCGGGCTGATGCCCGCGCAAGCTGAAGTGCATGGACTGGTCGCGCTGATGGAGATCCAGGCCTCGCGCACCGCCGCGCGCGTGGGCGCCTCGGGCGAGCCGGTGCTGCTGCTCGCGCAGAACCGCGCGCGTTGGGACCAGATGCTGATCCGCCGCGGCCTGGCCGGGCTGGCGCGCGCCGAAGCGCTGGGCGGCGCACTCGGGCCCTATGCGCTGCAGGCCGCGATCGCCGCCTGCCACGCGCGCGCCCGCAGCGCGGAGGAGACCGACTGGCAGCGCATCGCCGCGCTCGACGACGCGCTGGCCCAGCTGTCGCCGTCGCCGGTGGTCGAGCTCAATCGCGCGGTGGCGCTGTCGATGGCCTTCGGCCCGGCGGCGGGGCTCGAAGTGGTGGATGCCCTGCTCGGCGAGCCGGCGCTGCAGGGCTATCACCTGCTGCCGACCGTGCGCGGCGATCTGCTCTTCAAGCTCGGCCGCCACGAAGAAGCGCGCAGGGAGTTCGACCGCGCCGCCTCGCTCACGCGCAACACGCGCGAACGCGCGCTGCTGCTGGCGCGCGCCCGAGCCTGCCTGCCTCAATGACGCGGCGCCGAGCGAGAGCCCGGCAGGCCGAACTGGTGCCAGGCGCGCCGCAATTGGGTGTCGGAGCCGAAGCCCGAGATTTCCGCGGCCCGCGTCACGCTCGCGCCCGAGGACAGCGCCAGTTGCGCGGCCGCGAGCCGCAGCCGTCGCAGGTAGGCCAGCGGCGCGACGCCCGCATGCTCGACGAACAGCCGCGTCAGGTGCCGCGCCGAGGTGTGCGCCACCTGCGCCATGCGCGGCACGCTCCAGTCGGCCTGCGGCTGCTCGCTCACCGCGTCCTGCACGCGGTGCAGTGCGGCATGCAGGTGGTTGCGATAGGCCAGGAACGGCGACAGCTCGGGATCATGCGGACCGCGGCGCTGCGCCACCACCATCGTCTGCGCCACCTGCGCGGCCAGCGCTTCGCCGCAAACTTCGGCGATGCGGTGCAGCATCAGGTCGATGCCGGTGGTCACGCCCGCGCTGCTGTAGACCGGCGGATCGAGCACGAACACGCGGTTGGCCACCACGTCGCAGCGTGGCTCCGTCGCGCGCAGCTCGTCGAGGTGATGATGGTGCGTGGTCACGCGCCGGTCCGCGAGCGCACCGGCATGCGCGGCCAGTACGGCGCCAGCGCAGACGGTGATCAGCTCGAGCCGGCCGCGTTCGAAGCGCAGGCCGCGCAGCCAGTGCAGCAGGTCCTGCGCCTCGGGGCTGCCGATCGGGATCGCGTCGCCCGGCAGCCCGACCAGCACCACCCAGGCGGGGCCGCGCCACTGCGTCGGCAGCGGCGCGAGATTGGCGAGCGCGACGCCGACCGAGCCGGTGGCGGTCGGGCGCGGGCTCGCGAATTCGATCTCGAAGCGCGCCGGCCGTCCTGCCGCCCGCAGCCGCTGGTTGGCGATGCGCAGCGCCTCTGCGGGCCCGGCCCAGTCGAGCACGAGGCTGTCGGGCAGCAGCGCGAAGACGACGCGGATGGGCTCTGCGTGCAGCGGCGCCATCGGTCGTGCGCCTACCGCGCCTGCGCGGCGGGCTGCATGGCGCCCGCACGCTCGAGCGCCTGCGCCACGCTGCAGACTGTCGCGAAGCGCCCGTCGAGCACGGTGGCCGTGCGCGAGCGGATGTCGGCCGCGGACAGCGGCTGGCCATCGGGCTGCACCATGTCGAAGGTCAGCGTGGCTTCGGCCACGTAGTCGACCTCCCAGCCCAGGTCGGAGGCATGGCGCGTGGTGGTTTCGCAGCATTGCTCGGTGCGGATGCCGCTCACGATCAGCCGGCCGATGCCCTGCTGCGTGAGCCAGACGTCGAGCCCGCTGCCGACCAGCGCGCTGTGGCGGTGCTTGGTGAAAGTGGCGGCCGCCTCGAACGGCGCTACGCCCTCCATCGGACGCACGAAGCCCGATTCGCGCGCGAACGGGTTGTCGGGCGCTGCGGGCGCGTCGACGTGGAACACGCGGACGATCGGCACGCCGGCGGCCGCGCAGCCCTCGATCAGCGCGTTCTGCGCCGCGAGGTACGACGGCAGCCCCTCGGCGGACCAGTACGGCCGATGCCGGAAGGATTCCTGGGCGTCGATCACAATCAGACAGGATTTCATGGGGTGGGCGCTCGCGCGGGGCATCGCGCAGGCAGAGTTGATGATGCCGACAATTCTTGTGCGCTGCCAGCGCAAAGTCCGCGCCGAAGCGGACCGGAATCGATCAGATCAGGACATCAAGAGCCGGAAGGGCACGCGCCCTAGACCAGCCCCGCCGCCTGCAGCTCTTTCTTGAGATAGGCGTAGAACAGCGGTGCCGCCACCAGACCGGCCGGCCCGAACACCGCCTCGGCCACGAACATCACCGCGAGCAGCTCCCACACGCTCATCTGCGTGCGGCTGCCGACCACCTTGGCGTTGATCACGTACTCGGCCTTGTGGATGACGATCAGGAACACGAGGCAGGCGAGCGCGGTGATCGGCGACACCGACAGCGCCACCAGCGTGATGACGGTGTTGCACACCAGGTTGCCGACGATCGGCACCAGCCCCGCCACGAAGGTGAGCGTGATCAGCGCCGGCGTGTAGGGCAGCAGTTGGCCCCACAGCGGCATCAGGAACAGCAGGAAGATCGCGGTCAGCAGCGTGTTGAACGCTGCGATCCAGAACTGCGCCGCGACGATCTGGCCGAAGGCCTCGCCGAACACGCTGATGCGCCGGTGCAGTTCGGCCGCGAGCGGTGGCCGCTGCCGGTTCTGCACCGCCACCGCCGCGAGCGCGCCGATGATCAGGCCGACATAGGCGAACAGCAGCGCGCCGAGCCAGGCCCGGCCCGTGAGTGCGAGCGCGCCGGCCTGCGTGCGCATGTAGTTGGCGGCCATGCGCTGGATCTCGGCCGCGCCCTCGGGCAGGTAGACCGCGATCTCGGGCGGCAGCTTCTGGCGCAGTTCGAGCACCGTGCGCGCGGTGTAGTCGACCAGTTCGCGGTATTGGTCGGGTGCGTCGACGACGTATTCGCGCGCTTCGGAAAAGCCCAGCGAGAGCAGGCCGACCGGCGCCAGCAGCACCAGCGTGACCGAGACGATCCGCGCCAGTCCTTCGCCATGGCCGCGCAGCACGCCGAGGCGCGCGACGCGCGGCGCGATGAGGCGGGTGAACCAGCGCGTGGCAAGAAAGCCGATGCAGACGCAAAGCAGGCCCGGCAGCAGGTGCTGCCACATCACGAGCAGCAGGCCCGCGAGCATCAGCAGGTAGCTCGCGACCACCACCTGGCGCGACGCGGTGCGCGCAGGCGGGGTGACGAGGGGGGTGGCGGGCAGCGGCTTGGTCATCCGTGGCGAGGTGCTGCGCGTCGTAGCGGAGGCCGCGGGCCTCAGGCCACCACCACGGCCGCGCCTTCGCCGCGCGCGGCGATGGTGCCGATCTCGTGCACCGTTTCGCCGGCCGCACGCAGCGTGTCGGCGCAGGCCGCGGCCTCGGCCGCGTCGATCACCACCACCATGCCGATGCCGTTGTTGAAGGTGCGGTTCATTTCGATGTCGTCGATGCCCGCCACCTTCTGCAACCAGGCGAACAATTCGGTCTGGGGCCAGCTGCCCTTCTTCAGGTGCGCGGCCGTGCCTTCGGGCAGCACACGCGGAATGTTCTCGAGCAGGCCGCCGCCCGTGATGTGGGCCAGCGCCTTGATCGGATGCTTCATCAGCGCCTCGAGCACCGGCTTCACGTAGAGCCGCGTGGGTGCCATGACCGCTTCGCGGAACGGCATGCCGTCGAGCGTGGCGGGCAGGTCGGAACCCGCGCGCTCGATCACCTTGCGCACCAGGCTGAAGCCGTTGGAATGCACGCCGGCCGAGGCGAGGCCGAGCACCACGTCGCCGGGCTTCACATTGAGGCCCGTGAGGATCTTCGACTTCTCGACCGCGCCGACGGCGAAGCCGGCCAGGTCGTATTCGCCGGCCGGGTACATGCCGGGCATTTCAGCCGTTTCGCCGCCGATCAGCGCGCAGCCCGAGAGCTCGCAGCCGCGGGCGATGCCGCCGACCACGGCCGCGGCCGTGTCCACGTCGAGCTTGCCGCAGGCGAAGTAGTCGAGGAAGAACAGCGGTTCGGCGCCTTGCACCAGCACGTCGTTCACGCTCATGGCGACCAGGTCGATGCCGACCGTGTCGTGCATGTTCCATTCGAACGCCAGCTTGAGCTTGGTGCCCACGCCGTCGGTGCCGCTCACCAGCACCGGCTCCTTGTAGCGCTTGGGCACCTCGAACAGCGCGCCGAAGCCGCCGATGCCGGCCAGCACGCCTTCGCGCAGGGTCTTCTTGGCGAGCGGCTTGATGCGGTCGACCAGGGCGTCGCCGGCATCGATGTCGACGCCTGCGTCCTTGTAGCTGAGCGGGGTGGGCGTGGGGGAAGTCATGGTCGGACGGTGGTCGGAAAAGGCGAAACGATGGGCCGGAAGGAGGCGGGCGGTGGAGGCGCCGGCAACCGAAGCGGCCGGGCCGATAGAATTCCTGTTGATTTTAAGGGCCCCAGCGGCCCCCTCCATGAACCTTCCCGGGATGAAACAGCTCGCGCTCGATATCGGCATTGCGACGGGCCCCAGCTTCGACGCTTTTTTTGCCGGCCCCAACGAGGCGGCGCTGCGCCACCTGCAAGTGTGGGCGGGCGGCGCCAGCGGCCCCGTGCCGCACTCGCCGGTGCCGACCTACCTGTGGGGCGAAAGCGCCAGTGGCAAGACCCATCTGCTCGAATCGGTGCGTGTCGCACTGCGCGAGCAGGGCGCGAGCGTGGGCTGGCTGCATGCCGGCCTGCTCGAGCCGCCCGAGTTCGACGAGCGCTGGGGCGCCGTGCTGCTCGACGACGTGCACCTCTACACCGCCGTGCAGCAGCACGCGGCCTTCAACTGGTTCGTCAATGCGCAGACCCTGCAGCGCGGCGTGGTGGCCGCGGGCGCACTGCCGCCGGCCGACCTGCCGCTGCGCGAGGACCTGCGCACCCGCCTGGGCTGGGGCCATGTGTTCCACCTGCACGTGCTGAGCGAAAGCGAGCGCCGCGCGGTGCTGCGCCAGGCGGCCGACATGCGCGGCGTGATGCTGTCGGATGACGTGCTCGACTACATGCTGCACCGCTTCAGCCGCGACCTCGGCAGCCTCATGGAACTGCTGAACCAGCTCGACGGCTATGCGCTGCAGACGCAGCGCGCGATCACCATCCCCCTGATTCGATCCATGCTCGAAAACGAATAAGACGAGCCTCAACCAACAATGATCAAGACATTCATCGACAAGCTGCTCGGCAAATCGGCCGGCGGCGCAAGGGCCAAGAGCCGCTTCGGCAAGCGCCAGGAGGTGCCGGCGGAGGTTCACAAGATCGATCCGGCCCTGGTCGACGAGCGTGCGAAGAACGTCGTCACGACGCTGCAGCAGGCGGGCTACGAGGCCTATGTGGTGGGCGGCGCGGTGCGCGACCTGCTGCTGGGCCTGCGCCCCAAGGATTTCGACGTGGCCACCAATGCCACGCCCGAACAGGTCAAGGCGCTGTTTCGCCGTGCCTTCATCATCGGGCGGCGCTTCCGCATCGTGCACGTGGTGTACGGCCGCGGCCGCGAGCACGAGGTGATCGAGGTCTCGACCTTCCGCGCCTACATGGACGCCGCCGCGGCGGGGCAGGTGACCGGCAACGAGCGCACCAGCAAGGGCGAGCTCGCGAGCATGACGCATGCGGTCGACGCGAGCGGCCGCGTGCTGCGCGACAACGTCTGGGGTCCGCAGGAAGAAGACGCGGCGCGCCGCGACTTCACCGTCAACGCCATGTACTACGACCCCGCCAACCAGGTCGTGGTCGACTACCACAACGGCATCCGCGACGCCCAGAAGCTCACCCTGCGCATGATCGGCGACCCGGCCACGCGCTACCGCGAGGATCCGGTGCGCATCATCCGCGCGATCCGCTTCTCGGCCAAGCTCGCGGCGCTCGGCTTCAAGATGGAAGCCAAGACGGCTGCGCCGCTGGTCGAATCGAGCAAGCTCCTGGCCGACGTGCCGCAGAGCCGCCTGTTCGACGAGATGCTCAAGCTGCTGCAGACCGGCCACGCGATCGCCACCGTCGAGCAGCTGCGCAAGCTCGGCCTTGCCACGGGCATCTATCCGCTGCTCGACGTGGTGGTGGAGCGCGCCGACCAGCCGTTCGTGAAGGCGGCCCTTTCGGACACCGACCGCCGCGTCGGCGAGGGCAAGCCCGTCGCGCCGAGCTTCCTGCTGGCCTGCGTGCTGTGGGCCGACGTGCGCGATGGCTGGGCCCAGCGCGTCGAGGGCCAGCGCGGCCATCGGCCGCAGCCGCCGTTCCCGGCGCTGCAGGATGCGATCGACGACGTGTTCAACGCCCGCATCGGCGACGTGTCGGGCCGCGGCAAGCTCGCGGCCGACATGCGCGAGATCTGGATGATGCAGCCGCGCTTCGACAAGCGCACCGGCTCCACGCCCTACAGCCTGGTCGAGCAGGCGCGCTTCCGCGCTGCCTTCGACTTCATGCGCCTGCGCGCCGACGTGGGCGAGATCGGCGAAGCCATCGCCGAATGGTGGCAGGAGTTCAGCACCGCCGACGACCTGCGCCGGCAGGACCTGCTCGAGCAGGTGCGCGAGGAGCAGAAGGTGCGCCAGCGCGTGCGCACG
>CAMLCW010000170.1 GCA_946478645.1 uncultured Variovorax sp. | reverse complement strand
GGAGTGGTAGTTCAGTTGGTTAGAATACCGGCCTGTCACGCCGGGGGTCGCGGGTTCGAGTCCCGTCCACTCCGCCAAACAGAAACCCTTGCAGCTCACACCGAGTTGCAAGGGTTTTTTCATTTCTGCCGAAGCGCTGCTTTCACCCGTTGCGGCCACCCCGCTCGGAGCGCGTCAGCGCCGCCAACGTTTTCTTCGCACTGTGCAGCAGACCGCGCCGCGCGGCGGGCAACTGCGCCTTGGTGTCGCCCGGCGCGATGATCTCGAACGCCGATGGGCCCGCGAGCTTGTCGGCCAGCACATCGCGCCGCTGCGCCAGTTCTTCGAACCTCGCGTTCGAGATGACGTGCACCTGCAGGTGCCGATGCAGCGACTTCGACAGCTTCTGGCAGGCCGCCGCCATGGCCGCGCGATCGGGCATCACGGCGCCGTGCACGACCAGGAGTTCGACTGTGCTGTCCTGCGCGTTCTCGCCGAGGATGAAGGCACGCACGACCGAGTCCTTGAACTTGGCGCGCAGCATGGCGCGGATCGGTTCGGCCGCGGCGAACGACTTCAACGCGATGCTGCGCAGCTCGCGATGGAAGACGAATGAACGGTTGACGGTGACCGGGGCCGGCGCATCGGCTTCGCCTTTTTGTCTCGCGAGGATGCCGCTTTCGACGAGGTGTTCGATCGTGCGCTCGACCTCGTCGAGGGCAAGCTTGGTGCGGCGGGCCAGTTCGCTCGCGCTGTGCGGCTGATCGGGGGCGGCATAGACGACCTGCAGCAGCTTCTGCACCGCAGGGGACAGGAGGAAATCGGCAGCACTCACGGAAGCAGCGGTTCGTTTGTTCGTTCAGTGCTGCCCAGCCTCGCCTGCAGTGCCGCCAGCAGTGCGAGCACCGGCAGGCACAGCTCCAGCACCTCCTCGAAGCTCAGCATCAGGTGTGCGGACTGCGCCGCTGCCGGGGAAGCAGGAAGCTGGTCGAGCACCAGCGCGGCGCCGACCACGGCGGCGAAGGTCATCAGCGTCATCGCTTCGGGGCGCCGGCGCGCCCAGGCCGGCAGCGCGCGGCGCTGCGACCAGGCGCGCCGCGCGAGCCATGCGCCCGCAACGGCCACGGGCGCAAAGGCCACGAGCGCCGCAGGACCGCGCAGCAGATCGGCCGGCGCCTCCAGGTGCGCGAGCAGCCAATGCGCCTCGCGCGCCGCCAGGCCGAGCAGCACGACGCAGACCGCCGCCCGGTCCCACTGCGACATCGCCTCGACGCGCACCAGCAGGAAGCACAGCACCGCGAGCAGGTAGAGCTGGATGGTTCCGTTCTCGATCGGTCCGTTTTCCTCCAGCATCGACGCGCCGAGCGCATGCGGCGCATGGCTGCCGATCCAGGCGGCCGCGGCGATGAACATCAGCACCACGCAGGGTGCCGCGCCGCCGCCCGCGAGCCGCCGCAGAGGCCTTTCCACCAGGTTCGGGATGCGGGGCGCGAGCCGCGCGGCCAGCACGCGCGCGGAGCACAGCGCGAAGGCGATGCCCACGCCCAGCAGCGCGCCCGCGGCGATGTCGAAAGGAAAATGGACGCCGACATGGATGCGAGCCCACCCGGTCGCCACCGCCACGGCGAGCAGGAACAGCCCGACGTCGCGCAGCGAGCGCCGCCACAGCAGCGTGAAGGCCATGGTGAACATCACCGAGGCATGCGTGCTTGGCAGCCCGGCACGCAGGCCGTGCGGCACGTGCGCAGGGCTGAGCCCGACCATGAAGGGCCGCGGCATGCCGATGGAGGCGGCGATCTCGTGCGCGATCAGCGAGGCCGCGCCGCCGGCCGCGAGCACGGTGAGCAACTCGCCGCGCTCCGGCGCGCGGCGCCACGCCACCCAGGCGAGAACGGCCGCGCAGGCCCATGAGGACCACAGCGCGATCGCCGATGCGAGCTGCAGCAGCAGCGCGGAGGGCGGGGAGAAGCCGGCTGCGAGCGCCTCGAAGAGGGCGAGATTCAGCGAGTGCATCCTTTGGTTTGCTTTTTCGGGTACGTTTCGAGTCGTCCCGGCAGAACAACTTTGTTAGCGAATCGTACGACGAGACGGACCCGGATCCCACAGTGCCGCGAACGCGGTGGCAACACCTTGTATGAACGCCCGCGCAGCAGCAAGCCATGCTTGCCGCTCAGGCCAGCGCCACGGCCTCGACCTCCACCTTGAACCCGAAGTGCAGCGGACCGGTGGGGACGATGGCGCGCGAGGGCCGGGCCGCGCCGGCCCATTGCGCATAGATCGCGTTGAATGCCGGCCAGTTGTCGACCGTGTCGAGGTAGACGCGAACCTGCACCAGCCGGTCGATGCCGCTGCCGGCCCCGCGCAGTGCGGCCTCAAGGTTGTCGAGCACCTGGCGCGCCTGCTGCTCGAACGGCGCGTCGACGAGGCGCGTGCCGTCGTGGGCGATGGGCAACTGCCCCGAAACGAAGACGAAGCCGTTGGCCACGGTGGCGTGGCTGTAGTGGCCGCCGGGCGCCGGCAGTTCGGGGGGCGCGACGTAGCGCGGGGTTGCGGCCTCACCAGCCATGGACGCGGCTCCATTCGGCGAGCGTGCCGTCCTGCGAAAGCGCGTGGTACGCAGGGAACTGGGCGCCCGTGGCGCAGGCATGGTTGGGCAGGATCCGCAGCTGCGTGCCGATCGGCAGCCGTTGCGCAATGTCGGTGTCGGGCGCCCCCTCGCGCGACAGGATGCCGTGTTCCTGGTTGGCGCCCGTCAGCAGGTAGCCTTCGAGCACCCGGCCGTCGATGCTGCAGGCGAGGCCGTAGCCGAAGTCGCGCTTCTGCTTGTGCGTACCGCGGTCGCGGCTCATCGCCATCCAGCCGGCATCGACGATCGCCCAGCCCTTGTCGGCCTGGTGGCCGATCACGGTCGTGAGCACGCTGAGCGCGATCTCGTCGGTGGTGCATACGCCGACGTTGTGCATCACGAGGTCGAACAGCACATAGACGCCGGCACGCACTTCGGTGATGCCCTCGAGCCGGCCGGCAGAGAGCGCAGTCGGCGTCGAGCCCACGCTGACCACCGGGCAGGGCAGGCCGGCGGCGCGCAGGCGCTCGGCCGCGCGCACGCAGCCCGCGCGCTCCTGCTCGGCCATCGTGGCCAGCGCCTCGGGCGTGTCGAGCTCGTAGCTGGAGCCCGCATGCGTGAGCACGCCGCCCAGCCGCATGCCGCCCGTCGCGAGGGCATCGCCCACCGCGGGCAGCGCGGCCTCGTCGGGCTTGATGCCGGAGCGGTGGCCGTCGGTGTCGATCTCGATCCAGACCTCGAAGGCCTCCCCATGCGCCCGGCCGAACCCGGCGATGGCGCGCGCCGAGTCCACGCTGTCGGTGATGATCTTGAGCTCGCAGCCCTGCCGCCGCAGCGCCAGCGCCTGCGGCAGCCGGTGCGGCGCCATGCCGACCGCGTAAAGGATGTCGGTCACGCCGTCGGCGAAGAACTGCTCGGCCTCCTTGAGCGTCGACACCGTGATGCCCTGCGCGCCCGCCGCAAGCTGGGCCCGCACGACGGGCGTGCACTTGGTGGTCTTCACATGCGGCCGGAAGCGCACGCCAAGCGCCAGCATGCGTGCCTGCATGCGTTCGATGTTGCGCTGCATCCGCGGCAGGTCGATGAGGGCGGCAGGCGTGTTGAGCGGGAGGGTGGTGGATGGGATCTGCATGGCCGCACTGTAGGCAATCCAGTGGATGCCGTGGTTTAAATAGATTGATTCAATCGTTAACGCAGGCTGAACGACGGATGAACGATTCCAGGGCGCCGCTACTTCGCGTAGGCGGTCTTCCCAAGGTGGTTCCGGGGCGGTTTGGCGGACTTAGGATGGAGATGCCGAAAGGCAGCCGGCCGCCCAAGCGCCCGGTTTTTCAATCATTCAAGACAGAGAAGGGGAGTACGCCATGCCATCCATTCCATTCCGCAGCCTCGCCATCGCATGCGCCGTCGCAATCGGCGGTGTCGCCGTCGTGGGCTGCACCACCACGCGCTCCGACGACAAGGCCAGCGCCACTTCGTCGCGCGCCTCGATCGATGCGCAGGTCGACGCCGCGTTGTCCAAGCTCTACAGCTCCGCCAAGGGCTCGCGCGAACTCGTCGCCTCGTCGAGCGGCGTGCTGGTGTTCCCGGCCGTGGTCGGCGCGAGCTTGGGCGTGGGCGCCGAATACGGCCGTGGCGCGCTGCGCGTGAAGGGCGGCACCCAGGCCTACTACAGCACGACGGCGGGTTCGATCGGCTTCCAGGCCGGTGCCCAGTCGAAGGCGGTCATCTACGTGTTCACCAACCAGGCCGCGCTCGACAAGTTCCGCAACAGCAAGGGATGGACGGCCGGTGCCGACGCCACCGTGGCGGCCGCCAGGTTCGGCGCGAACGGCAGCATCGACACCAACACGCTGCGCCAGCCGGTGGTCGGCTTCGTGCTCACCAATGTGGGCCTCGAAGCGGGTGTGTCGATCTCGGGCGCGAAGATCTCCGAGCTCCGGCTGTAGTCAGGCCGCAGCGGCCAGCTGCGCGCGCAGTTCGGCCACCTGGCGGCGCAGCGCCTCGTTCTCGCGCGTGAGATCGGCCACGCGCTGCGCCAGGTGTTCAAGTGATTCGCCCTGCGGCGCAGGCTGATCGGCCGCATCGCCGTCATCGGCCCGCTCGTCGCGGGGCTTGCGCCTGGCCTCTCGCACGCGCTTCGCAGCCTGCCGGAGTTCGTCTTTCCCCGCGCTGGCCGCGGACACCTGCTCTTCGGCCGGCAGCGTCGCGACGGCCGCCGCGGTGTTGATCGAGATCACCCCCGACTTCACGGCCGCCACGAGCTCGGGTGCGGCCTGCTTCTGGATCTTCTCGATCATCACCACCTGGTTGCTGCTGAGGCGGGCGGCGCGCGCAATGGCTTCGCGGCTGTTGAGCGGCGCGGGCGGCGGCAGGGTCGCATTGGCCTCGGCCGAGGGCGGCGTGTCCACGTCGAACGGCGCATCGTCGGGCGACGCCTCGGTGGCCGCGCGCTGGCGCCGGTTGTCGACGATGTCCTTCTTGCGCAGCGCGAGCACGCCGCGCAGGAAGTCGGAGATGCTGCGCCGGCCCAGGTGCTGGTCGATCATCCAGAGGTGCACGTCCTCGATGGTCTTGAAGCGCGTGTTCTGCACCGTGTTGAACGGCAGGCCGTGCTTCTGGCAGATGCCGTAGCGGTTGTGCCCGTCCACCAGCACGTCGCCCCACAGCACCAGCGCATCGCGGCAGCCTTCGGCCAGGATGCTGCGTTCCAGTGCTTCGTATTCCTCCGGAGTCAGGGGGTCGATATAGGCTTTGAGTTCTTCGTTGACGACGATGTTCATGCGAGGGGAGCGGGGAAAGCGGGGAGGCAAAGGGGCGGAATTCTAGAGGTGAACAGATCCGGCACCGCAACGTCCTATGGAGCAGCGCGGCAGTGGGCCGCCTGTCTTTCTTCAATCGCCCGTGAAAGCATCCATGTCGACTTCGCCGATCCGGCATGCCTTGCGTGCGCCTGGTTTTCCGCTGCCCACGGGCATCGAGGTTTTCCGCCTCGATCTCGACACGCAGGTCGATGCCGCGGCCGCGCGGCGGACGCTGACCGCCGCCGAGCGCGCGCGGGCCGACCGGTTTGCGAGAACGGCCGACCGCGTTCGCTTCACCGCCACGCGTGCGGCCTTGCGCGGCCTGCTGGCCGAGCGCCTGGGCCAGCAGCCCGGGGCGGTGCCGATCGCGGCCGACGCGCATGGCAAGCCCTTCGTCGACCTGCCCGGCGAGCGGGCCCCTGCATTCAACGTGTCGCATTCCGGCGCCCATGCGCTCATCGCGCTGGGCGATCCGCGCACCGTGCATGCCCTTGGCATCGACATCGAGCAATGCAGGGCCGGGATCGAGGTCGAGGCGATGCTGTCGATGGCCTTTACGGCGCGCGAAGGCCGTAAAGTGCGCGAAGCTACCGACCCGTTGCAGGCGCTCTACAGCCGCTGGGCCGCGAAGGAAGCGCTGCTGAAGGCCGTCGGTGTCGGCGTGGCCGAGCACCTGCAGTCGGTCGGCATCCTCGACCGCGGCGAGGACGGGCGCTTCGCGCTTGAATGCGCCGTGCCCGCGTGGACCTGCTACGAAGCCATCGCGCTCGACGCGCCGGCCGGTTATGCCGCTGCGCTCGCGTGGTGCGCCAAGGGGTCGGCGTGAGTTGGTCGCCGACCGTCTTCCCGCGGGGCGCTCAGCCGCGCTTCGGAATGTCCAGTCCCCGCACCACGGCCGGCCGTGCCACGAACGCGTCGAGCGCGCGTGCCACGTTCGGGAAGTCGTCGAAGCCCACGAGTTCGCGTGCCTCGTAGAAGCCCACGAGATTGCGCACCCACGGGAAGATGGCGATGTCGGCGATGGTGTAGCGCTCGCCCATCACCCAGTCACGGCCGGCGAGGCGCTTCTCGAGCACGCCGAGCAGGCGCTTCGATTCGGCCACATAGCGGTCGCGCGGGCGCTTGTCCTCGTAGCCCTTGCCGGCGAACTTGTGGAAGAAGCCGAGCTGGCCGAACATCGGCCCGATGCCGCCCATCTGGAACATCAGCCACTGGATGGTTTCGTAGCGGGCCGCCGCGTCCACTGGGATGAACTGGCCGGTCTTGTCGGCCAGGTAGAGCAGGATCGCGCCCGACTCGAACAGCGCGAGCGGCTTGCCGCCCGGGCCGTCGGGATCGAGGATCGCGGGGATCTTGTTGTTCGGATTGAGCGAAAGGAACTCGGGCGACAACTGGTCCTGCGTCTCGAAGTCGACGCGGTGCGGCTCGTACGCCAGGCCGGTCTCCTCCAGCAGGATCGACACCTTCACGCCGTTGGGCGTGGGCAGCGAATAGAGCTGCAGCCGGTCGGGATGGCGCGCGGGCCACTTGCGGGTGATGGCGAAGCTGGAGAGATCGGTCATGGTGGTTCATGCAGGGAGTGACCAAGCCAGTGTAGATCGCACCGGCTTGTGCCGCTGCTGTCGACCTATGGCCGGCTTCTCAGAACCGCGCCTTCAGGAAGGCCGATGGGCCGTGCATCTTGACCTTGAGGCGGGTTTCGGCCGTGCGGCTTTCGCGCGCCAGGTCGATGTTCGTGACGCCGTAGGCCAGCACCAGGCCGACGTTCTTCACCGGGAACCACTCCACGCCGGCCGAAGCGTTGTAGATGTTGCCGTGGAAGCGGCCGCCGCCCTTGCGCACGCCCGAAACGTCGGCGAAGAGCCGCAGGTCGGGGTTGATCGCGTGCCGCACGCCCAGTTCGAGCAGCGGTGCGATGGCGTCGTCGCTGCCGCCCTCGTTGATGGTGCCGATCCGGCCATTGACCGCGACGAGCGCGTTCGCATTGCTGTCGATGCGGTAGTACGCGGCGCCCGCGCCGAGCCCGAACACGGTGTTGCCCGAGCCGATCCACCATTTGTACGAGAGCTTGGCGAACTCGAGCTTGACGTCGATGTTGGCATTGCCCACCGCATTGACCGTGCCGAACCCGCCGATCGATTCGCTGCCCGCGGCCTGGCCGAAGTAGTCGCGCTTGTAGCGGTAGTAGTCGAACGAGAAGCCGTGGTTGTCGCCCAGCAGCATGTCGGCGGTAATGCGCGGCATGGTCACGCGGCCCGGCTCGAGGTCGCGCGTGCGCAGCGTGCCGCTGTAGGCCGAGGTGACCGACGCATTGAACTTGGGTTCGGCGCTGAAGGCGCCGACGGAGAAACTGAACCGGTCGAGGGCCGGCGACGGTTCGGCCCAGGCGAGGGCGGGCGCGAAAAGAAAACCGACACCGGCCAGTGCGCCCAATGTCGTCAGCCGTGCAGGGTTGGCGAATGGGCGGGAGCGGAGCAGCAGCATGAAAAAGTCCTTCGACAGGCAAAAAAAAGGCCTCGGGCCTGCGTGCTGCTTCATGCACACAATGCTTCCGGGCAATGCTCCCCTTTGATCGACCCCAGGTTACCGGTGCGCCCTGGGGTGCCTCATGCGCGGATTGCCGCTGTGCGTGTAGGACGTTGTCGACGTGCGGTCGACGGGGAGCAAGAAAGTATTCAGCGCGGCCGCGCGGACGAGGCCGCGGCGGCGCGCGGCCAGAGCTTCACGAGTCCGGTCGACAGTGCCACGCCGCAGACGATGACCGCGGCGCAGATCAGCATCCACTGCGTGATGTGCTCGCCGAGGAACACCGCCCCGTAGAACACCGCGAACACCGGCACCAGGAAGGTGACGGTCAGCGCGCGTGCCGGGCCGGCGTTGGCGATCAGGCGAAAGAACAGGATGTAGGCGAGCCCGGTGCATGCGATGCCGAGCGCCAGCAGCGCAAGCCAGGCGCGCAGGCTCGGCATTTGCGTGGGCCAGAACCACAGCGCCGGCAGTGCGAGGAACAGCGTCGCGCCGATCTGGCTGCCGGTGGCGGTGGCGAGTGCCGGCACGCCGCCGAGGAAGCGGCGCGTGGCATTCGCCGCCACGCCGTAGCTCGCGCAGGCGCCGAGGCAGGCCAGCACCGCCCACGTCGCCGCATGGCCGCCGGCACCGGCGTGCAGGCCGGCGCTGCGGCTCGCAAGCATCGCCACGCCGGCGAAGCCGATGACCAAGCCCACGATGCGCGAGCCGTCGGGCCGGTCGCGGAACCAGCCCCAGGCCACGAGCGCGCCGAACATCGGCACCGTGGCATTCAGCACCGCGGCCAGGCCGCTGTTGATGGTCAGCAGCGCGAAGCAGAACAGCGCGAACGGAATGCCCGAATTCAGCACGCCGATGGCCATCGACGCCTTCCAGTGCGTGGCAAGCGCAGGGCCGTGGCCGCGAATGAACAGCAGCGGCAGCAGGAACAGCGTGGCCACCCCGACGCGCACCGCCGCGGCGGGCAGCGCGCCGAACTCGGCCGCGCCGATGCGCATGAACAGGAACGAGGCGCCCCAGAGCGCGCCCAGCAGCACGAGATCGACGAGCCAGCCCTTGGGGCGGGTGGCGGGGCCGGGTACGGGTGCGGCGTCGGCAGTGGGGGCGGTGTCGTCGTTCGTTGTGCTCATGGGGCGCCGACTATCGCACGGGCCGCCCGTTCGAGCTCGAGCAGCGCGGTCTTGCGTTCGAGGCCGCCCGCATAGCCCGTGAGCGAACCGTCGGCGCCGAGCACGCGGTGGCAGGGCACGATCACGCTGATCGGATTGCGCCCGACCGCCGCACCCACCGCACGCACCGCGGCCGGGTTGCCGACCTGCGCGCTCAGCCTGCCGTAGCTCAGCGTCTGGCCGGCGGGAATGTCGCGCAGCGCTCGCCACACGCTCTGCTGGAACGCCGTGCCGTGCGACAGGTCGAGCGTCATGTCGAAGCTGCTGCGGCGGCCCGCGAAGTAGTCGCGCAGCTGCGCGCCCGCCTCGACGAGCACCGGATGGTCGTCGCGGGTCTGCCAACCGGTGGTGTCGGGCCAATGGCGCTGCTGGTCGAACCAGACGCCCGCGAGGCCCTGGTCGGTGGCGGCCATCGTGATGCCGCCGAGCGGCGTGTCGATGTGCGAGGTGTAGATGGTCTTGCTCTTGAACTTCATGGCGTTTCAGGCCGCGCGGCCTGCCGTTGAGGGTTGGCTGTCGAAGGAAGCTGCGGCCGCGACCACGGCCGATGCGGCCGGCGCAGGCGCATGCCAGGCGCGCAGCACCGCATAGCTGCGCCAGGGCCGCCATGCCTGCGAGGCTTCGCTCGCGGCGCGCGCGGTGCCTACGCCAAGCGCCTTCTGCAGCGCGATGTCGCCAGCGGGAAACGCGTCGGGCCAGCGCAGGGCGCGCATCGCGATGTATTGCGCGGTCCAGTCGCCGATGCCGGGCAGCGCCTGCAGCGCGGCGATGGTCGAGGGCACGTCGGCGCCGGCGTGCAGCGCGAGCCGGCCTGCGGCCACCTCGCGCGCGATGGCCTGCAGCGCGGCCTGGCGTTGCCGCACGATGCCGAGCCGGCCCAGCGCGTCGCCGCTCGCCGCCGCCAGCGCGGCGGGCGTGGGGAAGAGGCGGTCGAGGCCTTCGATCGGCGTGGCCAGCGGTTCGCCGAAGGCCTCGACCAGCCGCGAGCCGAGCGTGCGCGCCGCAGCCACCGTCACCTGCTGGCCAAGCACCGCGCGCACTGCGAGCTCGAAGCCGTCGAGCGTGCCCGGCACGCGCAGGCCGTCGCCGTGCGGAAAGGCGCCGTGCAGCGTGGCGTTGATCGCCATCGGTTCGGCATCGAGGTCGAACATCGCACGCGCGCGGCTGATGATGATCGGCAGCACCGCGGCGAGCGACTCGCTGACCGACAGCAGCATCTGCTCGCGCTCGGTGTCGAAGCGCAGTTGCAGCCAGCCGGCATGCGAGCGCGCACCGTGCTGCACGCGCAGGGTGCGCGCCAGCCGGACGAAAGCCGGCGCGTCGCCGCCCTTGGCGGGCGCCTTGCCGTCGGCAGTGACGGCGGCCTCGATGCCGCGCAGCGCGCGCCGCGCGAAGAAGCCGAGCATCGCGTGCACGTCGTAGGGCGGGCGATAGCCCAGCCGCACCTCGATCGCCTGGCCCTCGCCGCCCGCGCCGCCGCCGGCACGGCGCAGCGCGCTCGGATTGAGGCCGTAGTGCGCCAGGAATGCCGCATTGAAGCGGCGCACGCTCGCGAAGCCGCTCGCCAGCGCGACCTGCGTCATCGGCAGCCGCGTGTCGGCGATGAGCTGCTTGGCGGCCAGTAGCCGGCGCG
>CAMLCW010000169.1 GCA_946478645.1 uncultured Variovorax sp. | reverse complement strand
GTGCCGACCGGCCCGACGCCGACCCCCACGCCGGCACTGGCCGAGCCGGTCACGGCGCCGTTGTCGTGCAGCGCCACACCGGCGCCGAGCGGCCCCCAGCCGGTGTTCAGGCCGACCGAGAAGTTGCCGTCCTTCGTGGCGCCAAGGCCCAGCGAGAGCCCGGGCACCAGCGGAATGCCGAGGGCGTAGTGCGAACAGCCGCCCACCAGGAGCAATGGCAGCAGCGCCGCCGCGAAACTCGCGGTGGCACGCCCGGTGCGCGGCCGCGGCGTCACACCAGGAGCGCGTTGACGCGCCGCACGTAGGCCGCGGGATCGGCCGGCAGACTGCCTTCGGCCAGCAGCGCCTGGTCGAACAGGATGTGGGCCAGGTCGTCGAAATGCGCCGAGCCTTCGAGCTTCTTCACCAGCGCATGGTCGGCGTTGACCTCGAGCACCGGCTTCAGGTCGGGCGCCGGCTGGCCGGCCTGCTTGAGCATGCGCGCGAGCTGCGTGCTCATGCCGCCGTCCTGCACCACCAGGCAGGCGGGCGAATCGACCAGGCGCGTGGTCACGCGCACGTCCTCGGCCTTGTCCTTGAGCGCTTCCTTGAGCTTGTCGAGCAGCGGCTTGAACGATTCGGCGGCTTCCTCGGCGGCCTTCTTCTCGGCCTCGTCCTGCAGCTTGCCGAGATCGACCGCGCCCTTGGCCACGCTCTGCAGCGGCGTGCCGTCGAACTCGGTCAGGTAGTTCAGCGCCCACTCGTCGACGCGGTCGGTCATCAAGAGCACCTCGATGCCCTTCTTCTTGAAGACCTCGAGCTGCGGGCTGTTCTTGGCGGCGGCGAGGTTGTCGGCCGTGATGTAGTAGATCGCGTCCTGGCCTTCCTTCATGCGCGCCTTGTAGTCGGCGAAGCTCACGGTCACCGCGTCGGTCGCGGTCGAGGCGAAGCGCAGCAGCTTGGCGATGCGGTCGCGGTTGGCAAAGTCCTCGCCCAGGCCTTCCTTCAGCACCGAGCCGAACTCGGCATAGAAACGGGCGTACTTGCCCGAGTCGTCGGCGGCGGCCGCGGCGGTCTCGGCGGCGGTGGGCGCGTTCTTGTCGACCACGTCCGTCACGACTTCGGTCGGCTCGGGCGCGGGCACCGATTCGCCCGACCCGACGTCGATCTTGCCCTCGGTGCTTTCGGGGCCGGTCTTCTGCTTCTTGGCCAAGTCTTCGAGCATGCCCAGCACGCGCTTGGTGCTGCCTTCGCGGATCGCCTTCACGTCGCGGCTTTCCTGCAGCAGCTCGCGGCTCACGTTGAGCGGCAGGTCGGACGAGTCGATCACGCCCTTGACGAAGCGCAGGTAGCTCGGCATCAGCGCCTCGGCGTCGTCCATGATGAAGACGCGCTTCACATAGAGCTTGACGCCCGCGCTCTTGTCGCGGTTCCACAGGTCGAACGGCGCCTTCGAGGGGATGTAGAGCAGCTGCGTGTACTCGGTGCTGCCCTCGACGCGGTTGTGGCTCCAGGCCAGCGGCGCCTCGAAGTCGTGGCTGATCGCCTTGTAGAACTCCTGGTACTGCTCGGGCGTGATGTCCTTCTTGTTGCGGCTCCAGAGCGCGTTGGCCTTGTTGACCGTCTCCCATTCGCCGGTCTTGACCATGTCGCCGGGCTGGTCGTTCTCGCCTTCCTTCCATTCCTCTTTTTCCATGAGGATGGGCAGCGAGATGTGGTCGGAATACTTGCCGACGATCTGCTTGAGCTTCCAGGCGTTGAGGTACTCGTCGGCGTCTTCGCGCAGGTGCAGCGTGATGCTGGTGCCGCGCTCGGCGCGCGTGATGTCGTCGACCTCGAAGTCGCCCGCGCCGCCGCTCGTCCAGCGCACGCCCTGCTCGGGCGGGAGGCCCGCGCGGCGCGACTCGACCGTGATCTTGTCGGCCACGATGAAGCCCGAGTAGAAGCCCACGCCGAACTGGCCGATCAGCTGCGCGTCGGCCTTCTGGTCGCCGCTGAGCTTGCTCATGAAGTCCTTGGTACCGCTCTTGGCGATGGTGCCGAGGTTGTCGATCGCTTCCTGGCGCGACAGGCCGATGCCGCGGTCGGTGATGGTGATGGTGCGCGCGGCCTTGTCGAACGACAAGCGCACGTCGAGCTCGGGCTGGTCTTCGTACAGGCCGGGCTGGTCGATGGCCTCGAAGCGCAGCTTGTCGCAGGCGTCCGATGCATTCGAGATCAGCTCGCGCAGGAAGATTTCCTTGTTGGAGTACAGCGCATGCGTGACGAGGTGCAGCAGTTGCGCGACTTCAGCCTGGAACGGGAGTTTCGTATGGGAGGAATCAGCCATGGAAGTGATGAGTGTCGAAGCAAAAAAATTCTAAGCCGTGCGGCGTCCGCGCCGCCCGGCCTGCCAACTCTGCGAGTTGGGGCCGGTGCATCGGATCACAAGGGCTCCGCCGCATGCCAGCTGGTCGCCAGTTCATCGAAAAACCGTCGAATTGTGAAGATATTCCGTTCACTAGGAAAAGATTTAACACCTGTCGTCTCCCCTCCCTAGAATCCGCCCGCGCCCGGAGGGGACGCAGGCGTTCATCAACATTCGAGGAGAAGAAAAACGTGGAACATAGCACCTACAAAAAATGGTCGGCGGAGTTCATAGGTACTTTCTGGCTCACGCTCGGCGGCTGCGGCAGCGCCGTGCTGGCGGCCGGTTTTCCGGAACTGGGCATCGGGTTCCTCGGCGTCTCGCTCGCCTTCGGCCTCACGGTGGTGACCGGGGCCTACGCGCTCGGCCCGATCTCGGGCGCGCACTTCAACCCTGCGGTGTCGATCGGTCTCGCGGCCGCCGGGCGCTTCCAGGCCTCGCAGCTCGCGGGCTACATCGTCGCGCAGGTGCTCGGTGCCATCGCGGCCGCGGGCGTGCTGTACCTGATCGCCACCGGCAAGCCCGGCGCCGAGATCGGCGGCTTCGCGACCAACGGCTTCGGCGAGCACTCGCCCGGCCAATACGGCATGACCGCCGCGCTGGTCTGTGAAGTGGTGCTGACCGCGGTGTTCCTGATCGTGATCCTCGGCGCCACGGCCAAGCGCGCGGCGGGCGGCTTCGCGGGCCTGGCCATCGGCCTGTGCCTGACGCTGATCCACCTGATCTCGATCCCCGTGACCAACACCTCGGTCAACCCCGCGCGCAGCACCGGCCCGGCGCTGTTCGGGCCGTCGTATGCGGTGTCGGAGCTGTGGCTGTTCTGGGTCGCGCCGATCGCCGGCGCGGTCATCGGCGCGGTGATCTACCGCACGCTGCTCGCCAGCCAGGACGACTGACCCAGCGGCCCCGGGCTGGGCCGGGCTCAGAACTTCTCGTGGGGCGCCAGGTAGCGCCACTGTCCCACCGGCAGGTTGCCGAGCATCACCTTGCCGATGCGCACGCGCTTGAGGCCCACCACCTTGAGGCCGACCAGTTCGCACATGCGGCGGATCTGGCGCTTCTTGCCTTCGGTGAGCACGAAGCGCAGCTGCTCGGGGTTCTGCCACTCGACCCGCGCGGGCTTGAGCGGCTGGCCGTCGAGACTCAGGCCGTGGCGCAGCCGCGCCAGCAGCGCGGGCGGAAACACCGCCTGCACGTTGGTGGTGACCGGGTCGTCGTCGTCGAGCCGCACCAGCTGGCCGGTGGGCGCGGGCTGGCCGAGGCCATGCCAGGCCACGCGCACGAGGTATTCCTTCTCCATCACCGAGTCTTCGCCGATCAGCTGGCGCGCGATGCGCCCGTCCTGCGTCATCACGAGCAGGCCGGTCGAATCGATGTCGAGCCGCCCGCAGGGCGCCAGGCCGCGCAATTGCTGGGGGCTGAAGAAGAAGCGGGTGTTGTCCTCGGCCCAGCGGTTGGGCGGCGTGAACAGCACGACCGCCGGCTCGTGCCCGTCTTCGGCCTGCGCGCTCACGTAGCCGATGGGCTTGTGGATCAGGATGGTGACCTGGTTCGCCTGCTGGCCCTTGGCGGCCTTGTCGACCTCGATGCGGTCGTTGGGCGTGACCTTGACGCCCATCTCGGCCGGCTTGCCGTTGACGCGCACCCAGCCCTGCGCGATCCAGTCGTCGGCCTCGCGGCGCGAGCACAGGCCGAGTTCGGCCATGCGTTTGTTGAGGCGGACGGGTGCGGCGGCGGTGTCGGTCATGTGGGGGCATTTTCGCCCATGGGCGATGGCCGCCGGATGTGTCGCATTGCATCGCCATAATGCGCCCGACCTCCACGCCACGGCCCGCCGGCAGCCCCGGCCCTGCATGACCCAAATCCTGATCCTCAGCGTGAGCGCCGGCAACGGCCACGTGCGCGCCGCGCAGGCCCTGGAAGCCGCCGTGCGCGCCGCCCCGCCGCACAGCGCGGTGCACATCGACGCGATGGCGCATGTGACCGCGGGCTTTCGCAAGGTGTACACCGACTGGTACCTGCAGCTGGTGAACCGCGCGCCGGACCTGTGGTCGTACCTGCACCAGCGCACCGACGCCACGCCGCACCACGCGCTGTCGCAGCGGCTGCGCCGCGGCATCGAGCGGCTGAGCACGGTCGCGCTGGCGCGCGAGCTGCATCGCGTGAAACCCGGCGCGGTGATCTGCACGCACTTCCTGCCGGCCGAACTGCTGATGCGCGAGCGCAACCGCGGCCGCATCGACTGCCCGGTGTGGCTGCAGATCACCGACTACGACCTGCACAACATGTGGCTGGTGCCGGGCATGACGGGCTACCTGGCCGCCACCGAAGAGGTGGCCTTTCGCCTGCGTGCGCGCGGCATTCCGCCCGCGCGCATCCATGTGACGGGCATCCCGGTGATGCCGGCCTTCGCGGCTCCGGACGCGCCCGCGCGCGATGCCGCTGTCGCGGCGCTCGGGCTCGATCCCGCGCGGCCGGTGCTGCTGATGGCATCGGGCGGGGCCGGCGTGGGCGACCTGCCGAGCATGGTCGAGCGCGTGCTGGGGCTCGGCGGCTTGCAGGTGGTTGCCGTCGCCGGCCGCAATGCCGAGGCGCATGCGCGGCTGCAGGCGCTGGCCGCGCGGCAGCCGGGCCGCGTGGCCGCCATCGGCTTCACCAGCGAAATGCACACGCTGATGGCCGCGGCCGACCTGGTGGTGACCAAGCCGGGCGGGCTCACGGTGTCGGAATGCATGGCGCTAGGCAAGCCGATGCTGCTGATCTCGCCGATCCCGGGGCAGGAAGAACACAACGCCAGCTTCCTGATGGAAGAAGGCGCGGCCTGGCTCGCGTACGACGCCATCGGCCTCGACTACAAGGTGGCGCGGCTCATGGCCGACCCCGCGAAGCTCGCGGACATGGCCGCCCGCAGCCGCGCGCTCGGCAAGCCGCATGCGGCCGCGGCCGTGCTGCGCGACGTGCTCGACGACCTGGTCAACCACCCACGATGAACATGCACCGCAGCAGCAACAACAACACCGCCACGCAGGAGAAGACCGGCATCGCCCGCACCATCGGCTATCTCGCCTGGGTCGTCGTGATGGCCTTCTTCTTCGCCAATGCCGAGATCCAGATCGAAGGCGGCGCGGGCTGGGCCACGTCGCTGCCGACCTGGCGCATCGAGAACAGCATCTGGCTCGACCTGTTCTGGGGCGGGCGCGCGATGACGGGTTATCACGCCTGGGTGTTCACCTTCATGGCGCTGGTGTTCTTCGCGCCGCTGGCCTTCAACGGCCGCTGGACCTGGCGCGACGCGGGGCTGGCGGTGGTGGGGCTGATCGTGTTCTGGGTCTGCGAAGACTTCCTCTGGTTCATGATCAACCCGGCCTTCGGCTGGGAACGCTTCAACCCGGTCGATGCGTTCTGGCACAAGCACTGGCTCTGGGGCGCGCCGGTGGACTACTGGGGCGGGCTCGCGGTGGCGCTGGTGATCCTCGCGGTGCGGCATCGCCGGCCGCGCCCGGCGGCGGCCACCGGGGTGTCCTGAAGGCGCCTGCAGCCGGCGCGGGCCGCTCCTATACTGGCCGCCCCGTGGCCCTGGGCCATGTCAATGAAGGGCTGCTCCATGGCACTGCAACTGCGCTCACTGATCCGCGCCAACGGCGAACTCGAACTCTCGCTGCACGACGAACCCGTTCCCGAACCTCAGCCGCACGAGGTGGTGATCCGCGTTGAGGCGTCGCCGATGAATCCGTCGGACCTGGGCCTGCTGTTCGGCGCGGCCGACATGACGACGGCCAAGGCTTCGGGCACGCCCGAGCGGCCGGTGGTCACCGCCACGGTGCCCGAGCGCGCGATGCCCGCGATGGCGGGTCGACTCGACCAGTCGATGCCGGTCGGCAACGAAGGCGCGGGCGTGGTGGTCAAGGCCGGTGCGTCGCCAGAGGCGCAAGCGCTGCTGGGCAAGACGGTGGCGGCCATCGGCGGCGCGATGTATGCGCAGTACCGCGCGGTGGCGGCGGCGCAGTGCCTGGCGCTGCCCGAGGGCACGACGCCGGCCGAAGGCGCGTCGTGCTTCGTCAATCCGCTGACCTCGCTCGGCATGGTCGAGACGATGCGGCGCGAAGGCCACAAGGCGCTGGTGCACACCGCGGCGGCCTCGAACCTGGGCCAGATGCTCAACCGCATCTGCCAGAAGGACGGCATCGCGCTGGTGAACATCGTGCGCAAGCCCGAGCAGGAGGCGCTGCTGCGCGGCATGGGCGCGAAGTATGTCTGCAGCACGGCCTCGCCGACCTTCATCGAAGATCTGACGCAGGCGCTGGTCGAAACAGGCGCGACGCTGGCGTTCGACGCCACGGGCGGCGGCAAGCTCGCGGGGCAGATCCTCGGCTGCATGGAAGCGGCGCTGAACCGCACGGCCAAGGAATACAGCCGCTACGGCTCGACGACGCACAAGCAGGTCTACATCTACGGCGGCCTCGACCGCGGACCGACGGAGTTCGTGCGCAACTTCGGCATGGCCTGGGGCATGGGCGGATGGCTGCTGTTTCCGTTCCTGCAGAAGATCGGCGATGAAGGCGCCGCGCGGCTCAAGGCGCGCGTGGTGGCCGAGCTGAAGACCACGTTCGCGAGCCGCTACACGCGCGAGGTGTCGCTGCATGAGGCGCTGCGGCTGGATGCGATCGCGGTGTATGCGAAGCAGGCGACGGGGGAGAAGTTTCTGCTGGTGCCCAACAAGGGGCTCTGAGAGCGCTTTGGGGAGCGCGCCCGGCAGGCGGTACGGCGCGGCGGGCCCCGCTGTGCCGGCCGCTGCGCGGCTTCCCTGCGGTGCTCGCATTTCGCGGGGTCTCGCAGAACTCGCTTCGCTCAAACAGCTGCGAGCCCTGATCCGCGAAACGCTGCGCGCCTCGGCGGCCCAGAGGGGCCCGCCACACCGCACCGCATGCCGGGCGCTCGTCGTGACGTGGGCGCCGCCGCCCTCACCCCAACCCTCTCCCGGAGGGAGAGGGAGTAATAAATCCTTTTTTCGGTCTTCCTTTCGCGTCCTCTGCGAAACCTTTGCGTCCTCTGCGTCCGGTAGTCCGCTCCCGCTCCCGCTCCCGCATTCAAACCACCAGCCGATACCCCACCGCCGTCTCCGTCAACAGATGCCGCGGCTGCGCCGGATCGGCTTCGAGTTTCTGCCGCAGATGGCCCATGTAGATGCGCACATAGTGCCCCTGCTCGCTGTGCGACGGACCCCACACCTCGCGCAGCAACTGGCGCTGCGTGAGCACGCGGCCGGCGTTGGCGACGAGCACCGAGAGCAGGCGGTACTCGGTGGGCGTGAGGTGCACCTCGGCGCCGGCGCGGCGCACGAGGCGCGCGGCGCGGTCGAGTTCGATGTCGCCGAAGCGGAACACGGCCTCCTGCACGGTCTCTTCACCACCGGCGGCGCGCGGGCGTCGCAGGTTGGCGCGCACGCGCGCGAGCAGTTCGCCGGTGCCGAAGGGCTTGGTCAGGTAGTCGTCGGCGCCGGCGTCGAGCGCGGCGATCTTGTCGGCTTCGTCGCTGCGGGCCGACAGCACGATGATCGGCACCGCCGACCAGCCGCGCACGTCGCGGATCAGCGCCACGCCGTCGCCGTCGGGCAGGCCGAGGTCGAGCACGAGCAAATCGGGCTGGCGCGTGCCGGCCGCCGCGAGGCCGTCGCGCAGCGTGCCGGCCTCGTGCACCTGCCAGCCTTCGGCCTCGAGCGCGCCGCGCACGAAGCGGCGGATCTGCGGCTCGTCCTCGATCACGATGGCGGTGGGCGACGGCATGGGTTGGGGACGGCGGTGTTCAAAGGACGGCTTCGGCCGGCTCCGGCGGCTCGCGGCGCGGCAGCCGGACGGTGAATTCTGCACCGCCGCCTCCGGCGTTGCGTGCGCCGATCTCGCCGCCGTGCGCATTCACCACGGCGCGGCAGATGGCCAGGCCGAGGCCGACGCCGGGCGTGGCCGATTCGGCGTTGCCGCGCGTGAACTTGTCGAACAGCGTGTGCTCGCGGCCCGCGAGCGCGGCCGGCAGGCCGGGGCCGTGGTCGCGCACCGACAGCACCAGCATGCCGGGCTCGGCGCGCGCGCCGACGACGATCGGCGGGGCGCCGTAGCGGGCCGCGTTCTCGAGCAGGTTGACGAGCACGCGCTCGATCAGCACCGCATCGAACTCGACCAGCGGCAGGCCGGGCGCGAGCGCGGTCTGCACCGCCGTGCCGCCGAGCGCAGTGCGCGCCGCGCGAATGCCCGCGCCGACCACCTCCTCGACCGACTGCCAGTCGCGCCGAAGGTTGACCGCGCCGCCCGCGAGGCCGCTTTCGAGCCGCGCCATATCGAGCAGATTGTTGACCAGCGCATGCAGCTCGTGCGCCTGCGCCACGATGGCGCGCGCGGCCTCGGCATGCGCGTCGGGCGGCAGCGTCTGCAGCGATTCGGCCAGCGCGATCAGCGCGGTGAGCGGCGTGCGCACGTCGTGCGAAATGGCGCCGAGCAGCGCATTGCGCAGGCGCTCCGATTCCATCTCGACCACGGCCTGCTGCGCCACCTCGACGTAGTGCACGCGTTCGAGCGCGATGGCGATCTGCCGCGCCAGGGTCTGGAGCTGCTGCGCCTGTTCGGGGATCAGCAGCCAGCGCGGCTGCGCGGGCGCGAGCGCCAGCACGCCGCGCACGCGCATCGGCGCCTGCAGCGGCACGTAGTGCCAGGCCTGCGCCGCGAGCGTGGCAGTGCCGAGGCCGGCGGGCTGGCCGTGGCGAAAGGCCCAGTCGGCCACCTGCAGGTCGAAGCCCTCGGGCGGGTCTTGCGGCGGCAGCAGCTGGTCGGCGGCGTCGGTGGCGAACACGAGCGCATGGCCGCCGAAATGGCCCTGCACGGCGGCGGCGCCGAGCGCCACGACCTGCGTGCTTTCGAGCGCGGCCGAGAGTTCGCGCGTGAGCTCGAACAGCGAGTGCGCGCGCCGCTCGCGGCTGGTCGACACGCCCGCCGCAAAGCGCAGGCCGACCGTGAGCTGGCCCACCAGCAGGCCGACGCCGAGCATGATCACGAAGGTCAGCAGGTACTGCAGGTCGCTCACCGCGAGCGACAGGCGCGGCGGCACGAAGAAGTAGTCGAACGCGGCCACGTTGAGCAGCGCGGTGAGCGCCGACGGGCCGCGCCCGAAGCGCATCGCGATGCCCACCACGCCCGGCAGGAACAGCATCACGATGTTGGCGAGGTCCAGCACGTTCGCGAGCGGCATGCAGACCAGCGTGAGCGCCACGCTGGTGGCCGCGGCCCAGGCATAGCCGCGCCAGTGGACGGGCGGGTCGCCGTCGGGCGCCGCATCGGGCGCGAGCAAGCCGCCGACGGGCGCGCGCGAAAGCCGCCGCGCGCTGTCGGCATGGCCGGCTTCGAGGATGTCGAGCACGGGCGCGCGCTGTGCGAGTGCGCGCGCCAGCGGCACGCGGCCGAACGGCCATGCGCGGCGCCAGCCCGCGGGCGGCGCCGGACGGCCGAGCACCAGCGTGGCGCAGTTGAGCCGGCGCGCCTGCGCGGCGAGCTGCTCGGCCACGTCGGCGCCCGTGAGCACCGCGGTGGCCGCACCCAGTTGCTCGGCCAGCTTGAGCACCGCGAGCACGCGGTCGCGCGCATCGCTCGCGAGCCGCTGCAACCGCGGCGTCTCGACGTAGGCCGCATGCCAGCGCACGTTGAGCTGGCCCGCGAGCCGCGCGGCGGTGCGCACCGTCTGCGCCGCATCCTCGTGCGGACCGACGCACGCGAGGATCGCGCCCGAGGTGTGCCAGGCCTGCAGCACAGCGGGGCCCGAGTGCTCCACGCGCCAGCCGCGCACGTCGTCCTCCACATGCTCGGCGGTGCGGCGCAAGGCGATCTCGCGCAGCGCGATCAGGTTGCCCTTGCGGAAGAAGTTCTGCGCCGCGCGCTCGGCCACGTTCTCGCCCTGGCGCGGCAGATAGACCTTGCCGGCCGCGAGCCGCGCGGTGAGCTCGTCGGGCGTGGCGTCGACCAGCACCACCTCGTCGGCCTCGTCGAGCACCGTGTCGGGCACGGTCTCGTGCACGCGGATGCCGGTGATCGCGCCGACCGTGCCGTTGAGGCTTTCGAGGTGCTGCACGTTGAGCGCCGACCACACTTCGATGCCCGCGGCCAGCAGCTCCTGCACGTCCTGCCAGCGCTTGGCGTGGCGCGAGCCGGGCGCGTTGGTGTGGGCCAGCTCGTCGACCAGCAGCACCGCGGGGCGGCGCGCGAGCGCAGCGTCGAGATCGAACTCGGCGAGCCGGCGGCCGCGGTGGTCCACCTCGCGCAGCGGCAGCACGGGCAGGCCCGCGAGCAGCGCGGCGGTCTCGCTGC
>CAMLCW010000168.1 GCA_946478645.1 uncultured Variovorax sp. | reverse complement strand
ACCTGGATGGCGGTCTGGGCCGACGCGATCGCGGGCACCATCGGCGGCGGGCAGCTCGAGTTCCAGGCCATCCAGGCCGCGCGCGACGTGCTGGCCGGCGGCCCGTCGATCGACGGCATCCGGCGCTATCCGCTCGGCCCGAGCCTCGGGCAGTGCTGCGGCGGCGTGATGTCCCTCTCGTACCGCCGCATCACGGCGGCCGATGCGCCGGCCCTGCGGCGCGAACTGGTCGCGCAGCTGCACCCGGTGGCGCTGTTCGGCGGCGGCCATGTGGGCGCGGCGCTCGCGCGGCTGCTCGCGGGCCTGCCGTTCCGGGTGCGCTGGATCGACAGCCGCGACGGCGTGTTTCCCGAGGCGCTGCCCGCCCAGGTCGAGACCGAGCATTCCGACCCGGTCCAGGACGCGGTGGCCGGGCTCGCGCCGGGCAGCCGCGTGCTGATCATGAGCTTCAGCCATGCCGAGGACCTCGACATCGTCATCGCCTGCCTCAAGCGCCTGCGCGAACGCGGCGACCTGCCTTACGTGGGCCTGATCGGCAGCAAGACGAAATGGGCCACCTTTCGCCACCGCCTGGAGGCGCGCGGCTTCGGGCCCGACGAACTGGCGCGCATCATTTGCCCGATCGGCGTGCCCGGCATCACCGGCAAGGAGCCGGAAGTGATCGCGGTCGCGGTGGCGGCACAGTTGTTGCAATCGCTCGCATGAGCAGGGTTTTCCCGGCAGCGATGCCTGTAAAAAAGCGAACCGCCGGCCCCTAAAACTGTATACACTTTCAGTCCACAAGTTCCCGCCGCAGCGGAGCGAGGCCCATCCGGAGCCTGCGTTCGCGGCACTTTGCCTGCTTACAGCGCCCGCAGTGGTGAGCCGGCTGAAGAAAAAACCCGTGTCCGGCGTTCCCCCGCGCCGCACGGGCTGAGAGAGCACCCCATGGAAAGCTACTACCTCGACTGGGCCAACCTGCTGCTGCGCTGGGTCCACGTCATCACGGCGATCGCGTGGATCGGCGCGTCGTTCTACTTCGTGATGCTCGACAACAGCCTCGAGAAGCCGCAAGACGCCGAATCGCTCGACAAGGGCGTGGGCGGCGAGCAATGGGCCGTGCACGGCGGCGGCTTCTACAACATGCAGAAGTACGCGCTGGCGCCCAAGAAGCTGCCGGACCACCTGCACTGGTCGTACTGGGAGAGCTACAGCACGTGGCTCACGGGCTTCGCGCTCTTCACGATGTCGTACCTCTGGAACGCCAGCACCTACCTGATCGACAAGTCGAAGATGGACTGGCAGCCCGGCGCGGCTATCGGCGTGGCGCTGGCTTTCTTCGTCGTGTTCTGGATGGTCTACGACGGCATCTGCCAGGTGTTCGGCCGGCGCAAGAACGGCGACACCATCGTCGGCGTGCTGATCGCGCTGTTCATCGTGTTCGCGACCTGGCTCGCCTGCCAGTGGTTCGCGGGCCGCGCGGCCTTCCTGCTGGTGGGCGCGATGATGGCCACCACGATGAGCGGCAACGTGTTCTTCTGGATCATCCCGGGCCAGCGCAAGAACGTGCAGGCGCTGCGCGAAGGGCGCCCCGTCGATCCGGTGCACGGCCAGCGCGGCAAGCAGCGCAGCGTGCACAACACCTACTTCACGCTGCCGGTGCTGTTCGCGATGCTGAGCAACCACTACAGCTTCACCTACACGCACGAGCACAACTGGATCGTGCTGCTGCTCATCATGCTCGGCGGCGCGGCGATCCGGCAGTTCTTCGTGGTGCGCCACCGCTTCAAGCTCGGCAACGCGCGCAATCCGCTGCCTTATGCAATGGTCGGCATCGTGGTGCTCGGCCTCACGATCGTGTGGATGAAGCCCAAGCCCGCGGCCGCGCCTGCCGCCGGCGCAGCGGCTGCACCGGCGGTGGCGTTCCAGGACGTGCAGAAGGTGCTCGAACAGCGCTGCTACATGTGCCACGGCGCGGGCGTGCAGATGAAGAACGTGCGCGTCGACACGCCCGAGCAGGTGGCCGCGCATGCGCAGGCGATCTACCAGCAGGTCACGGTCACCAGGATCATGCCGATGAATAACGCGACCGGCATGACCGATGACGAGCGCGCGCTGATCGGCCGCTGGTTCCAGAGCGGCGCGAAAACCAAGTAACCGGATCAACGGCGACCGCGGTCAAGAGCGCGGTCCGCGGTTCGCCGCACAATCGGCGGCAGGAGACACAAGCCAAGCATGACCGCATCGACCCTGCCCGCCACCCCCGATCCGCGCGAGGCCCCGCGCGCCTTCCTCGAACACCTCTACCGCGTGGCGGTGGACCGCGCGCTGCCGCTGTCGACGCTCGGCGCGCACCTGCCGAAGCCGCCCAAGGGCCGCACGCTGGTGCTCGGCGCGGGCAAGGCCGGCGCCTCGATGGTGCAGGCGCTCGAGGCGCTGTGGCCGGCCGAGGCGCCGCTCTCGGGCCTGGTCGTCACGCGCTACGGCCACATCCCGCCGCGCCCCGAAGGCGTGCCCGAGCGCATCGAGATCGTCGAGGCCGCGCATCCGGTGCCCGATGCGGCCGGTGCGCAGGCGGCGGCGCGCATCCTCGCGCTCGCCGAAGGGCTCACGCCCGACGACCTGGTGCTGTGCCTGATCTCCGGCGGCGGCTCGTCGCTGCTGGTGCTGCCGGCCGACGGGCTCACGCTCGCGGACAAGCAGCGCATCAACAAGCAGCTGCTCGACAGCGGCGCCCACATCGGCGAGATGAACTGCGTGCGCAAGCACCTGTCGCGCATCAAGGGCGGGCGGCTGGCCGCGGCCTGCGCGCCGGCGCGCGTGGTCACGCTCACGATCAGCGACGTGCCCGGCGACGACCCGGCCGTGATCGCGAGCGGCCCCACCGTGCCCGACGCCACCACCTGTGCCGATGCGCTCTCGATCCTCGACCGCTACCGCATCGAGGTGCCGTCGCCCGTGCGTGCGCAGCTCGAAAGCGGCGCGCTTGAAACGCCGAAGCCGGGCGACCCGGTGTTCGAGGGCCACGAAGTCCACCTGATCGCCACGCCGCAGCAGTCGCTCGAGGCGGCCGCCGCGGCCGCACGCGCGGCCGGCATCGAGGCGCACATCCTCAGCGACGAGATCGAGGGCGAATCGCGCGAGGTCGGCAAGGTGCACGCGGCGCTCGCGCGCGCCGTGGCGCACCGCGGCCAGCCGTTCGCCGCGCCCTGCGTGCTGCTTTCGGGCGGCGAGACCACGGTCACCGTGCGTGCGCGTCAGCCGGGCCAGGCCAAGGGCCGCGGCGGGCGCGCGGGCGAGCTCTGCATGGGGCTGGCCGGCGCGCTGATGAGCGAGCCACGGGTCTGGGCGCTGGCGGCCGACACCGACGGCATCGACGGCGTGGAGGACAACGCCGGCGCCTTCGTCACGCCCGACACGCTGGCGCGCGCGGCGGCGGCCGGCCGCAAGCTCGCGGACCACCTCGACCGCAACGACGCCTACGGCTACTTCGACGCCATCGGCGACCTGTTCGTCACCGGGCCGACCAACACCAACGTCAACGACTTTCGCGCGCTGCTCATTCTTTAGGCAGCGCCTCGGCCGGCGCGACCGCGCGCCCGGCGGGGTCGGCCAACTCGGGTTAATCTACGGGCTGGCGGCGCATTGCCGCCGCTGCCGCAGGCGCACCATCACGGTGCCGCATCGCGTATCCGGATTCATCCCCCGTTTTCATCATCCCGTCCCGAAGGAATAGCTCGCCATGACCGCCACCTACACCGACACCCGCCTGCTGATCGACAACGAATGGGTCGATGCCACCGGCGGCAAGACGCTGGACGTCGTGAACCCGGCCACCGGCAAGGCCATCGGCAAGGTCGCGCATGCCAGCATCGCCGACCTCGACCGCGCACTGGCCGCCGCACAGCGCGGCTTCGAAGCCTGGCGCAACACCCCCGCCAACGAGCGCGCCGCCGTCATGCGCCGCGCCGCCGGCCTGATCCGCGAACGCGCCGGCGAGATCGCCAAGCTGCTGACGCAGGAGCAGGGCAAGCCGCTGGCCGAAGCCAAGGGCGAGACCCTGGCCGCGGCCGACATCATCGAATGGTTCGCCGACGAAGGCCGCCGCGTCTACGGCCGCATCGTGCCGTCGCGCAACCTGGCCGCGCAGCAACTGGTGATCAAGGAGCCGCTCGGCCCGGTCGCCGCGTTCACGCCGTGGAACTTCCCGATCAATCAGGTGGTGCGCAAGCTCGGCGCCGCGCTGGCCACCGGCTGCTCGTTCCTCGTCAAGGCACCCGAGGAAACGCCCGCATCGCCGGCCGAACTGCTGCGTGCCTTCGTCGACGCCGGCATTCCGCCCGGCACCGTGGGCCTGGTGTTCGGCAACCCGGCCGAAATCTCGAACTACCTGATCGCGCACCCGATCATCCGCAAGGTCACCTTCACCGGCTCCACGCCCGTGGGCAAGCAACTCGCCGCGCTGGCGGGCTCGCACATGAAGCGCGTGACCATGGAGTTGGGCGGCCATGCGCCGGTGATCGTGGCCGAGGACGCCGACGTGGCCCTGGCCGCCAAGGCCGCCGGTGCGGCCAAGTTCCGCAACGCGGGCCAGGTCTGCATCTCGCCCACGCGCTTCCTGGTGCACAACAGCATCCGCGAGGAATTCGCCAAGGCCATGGTCAAGCATGCCGAAGGCCTCAAGCTCGGCGACGGCCTGGCCGACGGCACCACGCTCGGCCCGCTCGCCAACGCGCGCCGCCTCACGGCGATGGCCCACGTGCTCGAAGACGCGCGCAAGAAGGGCGCCACCGTGGCGACCGGCGGCGAACGCGTGGGCGACTCGGGCAACTTCTTCGCGCCCACGGTGCTCACCGACGTGCCGCTCGATGCCGACGTCTTCAACAACGAACCCTTCGGCCCGATCGCCGCGATCCGCGGCTTCGACACGCTCGACGAAGCCATCGCCGAAGCCAACCGCCTGCCGTTCGGCCTGGCCGGCTACGCCTTCACCAAGTCGATCAAGAACGCGCACCTGCTGAGCCAGAAGCTCGAGCTCGGCATGCTGTGGATCAACCAGCCGGCCACGCCTTCGCCCGAAATGCCGTTCGGCGGCGTGAAGGATTCGGGCTACGGCTCGGAAGGCGGCCCCGAGGCGCTCGAGGCCTACCTCAACACCAAGGCGGTGTCGATCCTCGGCGTCTGAGGCGCCGGCGCGGCATCCGTGCCGCGCTGAAAAAAAAAAGCGGCATCGCGCAAGCGCGGTGCCGCTTTTTTTGTGTCGCCTGGCGCTCAGCGCTGCGACGGCTCCGACGAGGCATCGACCAGGCGCAAATAGCTGCGAATGCGCCGTGTCGTCCACAGCGCGGCGGCCTGGTCGAGCGCCGCACCCGGTGCCTCGGTAGCGGGCGCGGCAAGGCCCGGCGCGCGCACCGAGCCCGCCTGCGGCTGCACGGCTTGCTGCTGTTCTTGTTGCTGCTGCAACGGACGACGGTGAAACTGACGCATGACAAGGCTCCTTCGCGAAGAGGGAAACCTCGTGGCATGACCACGCAAGCTGACTTGAAACGTCAGCGACGAGAACGAACGAACATCGGGAGGGAGCCGCTTGCCGTGAAGGCAAGGGCGCGCTGCGGGCACACGGGCTGCAGCGCGGAAGAAGCCTGCGCTAGAGAGCCGGGTGTGTCACGCCTGCCGAGGCACGCGTCTTGTCACTGATCCAACTGGCACTGTCCACGCACGAGGCTCCGAAGTGAAGATTTCACAATTGTTGCACCGCATCATGGCCCCGTCAACCCGAAGGCCGGACATAACGAAGGTCAGTCGCGCGTGCACTCGAACCGCACGCCCTGCTCGGCCTGTGCCTTGCCGAGCCACTTCGGCGTGGCGTTGCGCGCGCGGCAGTAGTCGTCGGCCTGCACATACGACATCGCACGCAAGGCGCCGCCGCCCAGCGGCACCACTTCGTTGGGAGCCGCGCAACCGGCGGCGGCGAGCAATGCGAGCGGGAGGAGAAGAATGCGCCAGGTCATGCGGCCATTCTAAGCAGCCGGGCTGCCGGGCGCCTCGCACAGCGCCCGGATCTGGGGCGGGATCGGCACCGCGCGGATGCCGCCACCTTCGCGCCTGGCCGCGAAGATGCGCACCTCCTCGCATTCGAGGATCAGGTCGTCGCCGCGCGTGACGCGGTAGGCCTGCACGAAGCTCTTCTCGCGCCACTCGGTCACGCGCACCGCCACCTGCAAGGTGTCGCCGTAGCTGGCGGCCTTGACGAAGCGCGTGTGGGTGTCGACCAGCGGCGTGCCGATCACGCCGAGCGTGGTGGCGGTTTCCTCCCAGCGCGGCACACCGCATTCGGCAAAGAAGTGGCGCGAGGCCGCATCGATCCAGCGGAAGAAGTTGGGAAACCACACGATGCCGGCCGGGTCGCAGTCGCCGAATTCGACGCGCACGGTGTAGACGATGGAAGTGTCGTTGTTGCTGCTTGGGGTCATGCGCTCATTCTCGTTGCGAGCCGGGGCGAGGGTGAGGCCACCGGCTCGGGCCGGTCGACGTGGCGCGGTCCGAGTTCGTCGACGCAGGCGGTGCCCACGAGCGTCATGGTGCGTTCGGTTTCGGCCGCCAGCAGCTGCAGCACGGCACGCGCGCCGTCTTCGCCGCCGCTCGCGAGGCCGAACAGCGGCGCCCGTCCCACCAGCGCCGCGCGCGCACCGAGCGCGAGCGCCTTCACCACGTCGCTGCCGCGCCGGATGCCGCCGTCCACCAGCACTGGGATGCGGCCGCCCACGGCGTCGAGGATCGCGGGCAGCGCGCCGATGCTGGCCGGGGCCGCATCGAGCTGGCGCCCGCCGTGGTTCGACACCACGATGCCGTCGGCGCCGTGCTGCAGCGCCCGCCGCGCATCGGCGGCGCCGAGCAGGCCCTTGACCAGCAGCGGCCCGTTCCAGAGGCTGCGCAGCCAGCCCAGGCTTTCCCAGGTGAGGCTGCGGTCCATCGTGCGCGAGAGCAGCGCGGCCTGGGCCTGGGCATCGACGGGCGCATCGTCGTCGGGCAGCAGGTTGACGAACTGCGGCGTGCCGCCGCGCGCCTGCCGCAGCAGCCATGCGGGGTGCAGTGCCATGTCGGCCAGCGTGCGCGGCGAAAGGCGCATCGGCACGCGGAAGCCGTGGCGCAGGTCGCGCTCGCGCAGCCCGCCCACCGGTACGTCGACCGTGAGCACCAACGCCTCGAAACCCGCCGCGCGGGCGCGCCGCACCACGCGCTCGGCGATCGCGCGCTCGCCCATCACGTAGAGCTGCATCCAGAGCATGGCGTCGGGCGCGGCCGCGCGCACGTCCTCGATGCGGGTGTTCGACGCGGTCGAGAGAATGAAGGGCACGCCCGCGGCCTGCGCGGCGCGCGCCATCAGCGCATCGGCGCGCGGGCGCACCAGGCCCGCAAGGCCGATCGGCGCGACCGCGAAAGGCGCCTGCCAGCGGCGCTCGAAGAGTTCGATGCCGATGTCCATGGCGCGGGTGTCGCGCAGGCATTCGGGCACCAGCGGCAGCGCCGCGAGCGCGTCGAGGTTGCGCTGCATGCAGCGTTCGTCTTCCGCGCCGCCGTCGACATAGTCGAACACCAGCCGCGGCAGCACCCGGCGCGCCTGGCGCCGGTGGTCGTCCACGTTGAGCAGCATCATCAGTCGGAGGCGATCTTCCGCTCGCGGATCAGCGCGCCGAAGCGCTCGGAATCGGCCGCGGCGCGTTGCTGGAACGCGGCCGGCGAACCGGGCAGCGCCTCGCCGCCGAGCGCCGCGATGCGCTCCTGCACGGCCGGCATCGCGAGCGTGCGGTTGATCTGCGTGTTGAGCAGCGCCACCACCTCGGGCGGCGTGCCGGCCGGCGCATAGAAGCCGAACACGGTGTCGGCATCGAAGCCGCGCAGGCCGGCCTCGTCGAGCGTCGGCACCTGCGGGAACAGCGCCGAGCGCTTGGGGCTGCCCACCGCGAGCAGCCGCAGCTTGCCCGCGCGCACCTGCCCGAGCCCGATGCCGGGGTCGAAGGCGTAGTCGATCTGCCCGGCCAGCAGGTCCTGCAGCGCCGGCGCGGCGCCGCGGTAGGGCACGTGCAGCGCGAACACGCCGGCCTGGCTCTTGAACATCTCGCCCGCGAGGTGCGGCGAGCTGCCGTTGCCGGGCGACCCGTACGACAGCTTGCCCGGGTTGGCCTTCAGGTGCGCGATGAACTGCGCCACGTCGGTCGGCGGCAGCGAGGGGCGCGCGACCAGGAACACCAGCACGCGCGCGGCCGCGGCCACTGGCGTCAGGTCCTTCGCCGGGTCGAAGCTCATGCGCTGGTAGATGTGCGGATTCACCGACACCATGCCGCCCGAGCTCATGAGCAGCGTGTAGCCGTCGGCGGGTGCGCGCGCGACCACCTCGCCGCCGAGGTTGCCGTTGGCGCCGGCGCGGTTCTCGATCACCACGGGCTGCTTCAGCAACTCCTGCAGCGGCTGTGCGACGGCGCGTGCGATCTGGTCGGCCGCGCCGCCGGCCGGGAAATTGACGATCACCTTGACCGGCTTGGACGGATAGTCGGCGGCATGCGCCGGCGCGAGCAGCGCGGCGGCCGCGAGCCACGGCAGGCCGAGGCGCCGCAGCAGGTGCGTGGGGTTGATGAACATCGTGTGTCTCCTTTTTTTCTGAAATCAAGCCTTGAGCGGCGGCGGGCGCTTCATCCAGCGGATGGGTTGAGCCTGCACCGGCCGCGGCGCCGCGCCATGGCGCACCAGCGCCGCATCGAGCGCCTTGCCGCCCTCGTCCGCGAGCGCCGCCTCGCGGGCCGCGGCAATCGCCTCGGCACGCGCCGCGGGCGCCATGCCCGCACGCTGCGCAAGCGCGTCGATCACGTGCAGCAGGTTGTGCTTGCCGCGTTCGTTGGTGCTGCCATAGCCCTTGATGAGCCGGCCGCACAGCGCCAGCTCGCGCCCGAGCGCCCAGCCCTCGCGCGTGCCGCGCGCCACGGCCGCGAGCCAGCGCTCGATCAGCGCCTGCTCCTCGGCGAAGCGGCTGCCGCGGCGGCGCAGCCACTTGAGCGAAGCCAGCAGCCGCAGCGACGCCATGCCCAGCACCGAATGGCTGCCGACCTTGAGCGGCATCGACCACGGTTCGCGGCCGCGCGCCTGCCGTCTTTTGTCCCAGCCCGCCACGCGGCGCGCCAGCGCGGGCGGCAGCAGCGCGGCGAACTCGGCCGAGCCGGGCTTGAAGTGGTCGTAGACCTTCACGATGTCGTCGCTGCCCGCACGCGCCTCGGCGCGCACACGCTCGGCGCGGCTCGCGCGGCCCTTGAGCGCCGCCACTCGCACGATGTCGTCGAAGGCCATCCACAGTGCGAGCCAGCGCGCGGCCTCGCGCGTGACGGCAAAGCCGTGCGCGCCGGCCGGATCGGCGGCGCGCTCGGCGTCGAGGATGCGCGCAAGCCGGTCGGCATAGAGCGCGCCATAGGCGCTGTCCTGGTAGTCGATCACGCGCGCATGGCCGAGCGCGAGGATGTCGTGCACTGCCGGCGGAAAACGCTGCGCGAGTTCGGCCGGCAGCGCGCGCGCGGGCGGCGGCGCATCGCTGCCTTCGGTTGCGAGCACGCTGCTCACGAACGCGGCCTGCGCCCGCGGTGCATGCACCGCCTCGAACGCGGCCGCGAAGCCGCGCAGGCTGGCCGCGGCCATCTTGCCGAGCTTCTCAGGGGCGCTGCCGCCGCGCACCACGTGCTCGTAGGCCTCGCGCGGGAACGGAAACAGCCCGCTGCCCGCGATGGCGCCGAGCATCACGGCGCTCACCACCGTGCCGGCCTCGCGCGCGAGGGCGCTCATGTCGAGCATGTGATGCTCGCGGCTGAAGGCCTTGACCACCTCGACCAGCCGCTCGGCGTCGGCCCGGCCGTCGCCCGGCACCATGCGCTCGGCCGTGGTGAGGATGCGCGCCGACGAGCTGATGACCAGCGTGCGCTGGGGCGCGCTCATGCCGTTGCCGATCTGGCGCGCTGTCTCCAGCAGCTCCGACGAGACGATCGCGTCGAGCGTGCCGGGCACCGGGCTCAGGCTGAACACGGGGCGCCGGCCGCCGAGCTGCGCGAGCGGCACGGGGAACACCTCGATGTAGTAGGTGGTGGCGCCGGTGCGCTGCGCGACGCCCGGTATCGACGTGCTCTGCACCGCGTAGCCCGCATGGCGCGCGGTCTCGACCAGCCATTCGGTCAGCACGCCGCCGCCTTCGCCGCCGAGGGCGCAGACGAGCAGGGTGATGGGTTGGGTGTGATCCATGGTGGGTTTCATTGGTTGAGGCTCCTTCCCCCTTTGGGGGAAGGCAGGGATGGGGGCTTCCGGCGCTCGATGCGGTTGCTGCGGCGGACAGGCCGCGTGCCCCCACCCCAGCCCTCCCCCGGAGGGGGAGGGAGCCATGCGGAAGGCCGATTGATATTCATGCCGGTTGCAGCGCACGCACGACGGCGCTGCGCAGGCCGTGCAGCAGCCGCTCGTGCCACTTCGGGTTCTGCACCACCTCGGCGCGGTAGAAGCTCGGGCACAGCGTGGCCGCATGCGCGTTGGCGCCGCACAGGCCGCAGCCCACGCAACCGTCGATTACCGTGGCCACCGGGTCGACCTTGAGCGGATCGGGGTTGTCCTTGAGCGTGAGCGTGGGGCAGCCCGAGAGGCGGATGCAGGCATGGTCGCCGTTGCACACGTCTTCATCGACGCCGTACTTCACGCGCACCACGCGCTCGCCCTTCTTGAGCAGGCTCGCGA
>CAMLCW010000167.1 GCA_946478645.1 uncultured Variovorax sp. | reverse complement strand
GAAGCCCGAGGTCACGCGCTCGCCCGCGCTGTCGCTGATGGCGCGCCCGGGCGATGGCTCGGTGCGCACGCGCAAGGTGGCGCTGCTCGTGGCCGATGGCGTCGAAGGCGGGCAGGTCGCGGCGCTCCAGGCCGCGCTGCTGGCCGAAGGCGCGGTGGGCCGGCTGGTGGGGCCGCGCATCGGACCGTTCCGCACCGCGCAGGGCGAGACGATGGAAGCCGATGCGTCGCTGGAGAACGAGCCCGGTTTCCTGTTCGATGCGGTGGTGCTGCCCGACGGTGCCGAGGCGGTGGCGATCCTTGCCAAGGACGTCCACACCGAGCAGTTCATCAAGGACCAGTACCAGCACGGCAAGACGCTGCTCGCGCTCGGCGCCTCGGCGGCGCTGCTGGCCGATGCGAAGATCCCCGACCGGCTGCCCTCGGGCGATGCCGATCCGGGCGTGCTGCAGGGCGACGCCGGGAACTTCGAGGCCACGCTCGGTGCGTTCATTGCGGCGCTCGCGCAGCATCGCCATCCGGCGCGGGAACTGGGCGCGCCCGTTACAGCAGCTTGACTACAGCTTGTCGCGCAGGCGGTAGTACAGCATGCCGAGCACCAGCGCCGGCGTGCGCAGCAGGGTGCCGCCCGGGAACGCGTGGTGGCCGATGCGCGCGAACAGATCGAAGCGCTCGGCCTGGCCCGCGATGGCTTCGGCCGCGAGCTTGCCGGCCATGCCGGTGAGCGCGAGGCCGTGGCCCGAGAAGCCCTGCAGGTAGTAGATGTTGCTGCCGATGCGGCCGAAGTCAGGCGCCTTGTTCATCGTGATGTCGACGAAGCCGCCCCAGGCGTGGTCGATGCCGAGGTCCGCCAGCTGCGGAAACACCGCAAGCATGCTGGCGCGGATCTTCTCGATCAGGTTGCGCGGCGTCCTGGCGCTGTAGCTGTCGCCCGAGCCGAACAGCAGTCGGTGGTCGGCGCTGAGGCGGAAATAGTCGAGCACGAAATTGGTGTCCGACGCGGCGGGCCGCGCGGGCAGCAGCCGCTCCGCGCGCGCCGGGTCCATCGGCTCGGTCGCGATCATGTAGGTGCCCACGGGCATGATGCGCGACGACACCTCGGGTGCCACGTCGCCGCCGTACTCGGCCAGGTACACATTACCGGCAAGCACCACGAAGTCGCAGCGCACCTCGCCCTGCGCGGTCTTGACCACCGGCCGTGCACCGCGCTCGATGCGTTGCGCGGCGGAGTTCTCGTGCAGCTGCACGCCCGCGCCGCGCGCCGCGCGCGCGATGCCGAGCGTGTACTTCAGCGGATGCAGGTGGCCCGAGCGGGCATCGAAGGTGCCGGCATCGAAGCGGGTGCTCTCGACCCAGTGCGCGATCTCGCCGGGCCCGATCCAGTGCAGCGGATAGTCGTGCACCCGCCGCACATGTGCCATCCACTGACGCAGCGCGCGCGACTTCGCGGGCTTGACCGACAGGTTCAGGTAGCCGGGCCGCCAGTCGCAGTCGATCGCATGGCGCGCCATGCGCTGCTGCAGCAGGTCGAGCCCTTCGACCGAAATGGCCCAGGCCCGGCGCACGTCCTCGGGCGCGAACTGCTTTTCGATCGCCTGCTCGCCGTCGGCCCCGAAGCCCACGATCGCCTGGCCGCCGTTGCGCCCCGAGGCACCCCAGCCCATGCGCTGCGCCTCGAGCAGCACCACCGAATAGCCGCGCGCGCCGAGCTCGAGCGCCGCCGACAGGCCCGCGAGCCCGCCGCCGACCACACAGACATCGGCCGTCGCGATGCCCTCCAGCGGGCGCGCGGGCTCGAAGTGGTCCGCACGCCGCACGCTGGCTTCGTAATAGGAGTTCTCGACAACGCCGAGTTCCTTCTGCAGCAGCACTCAGGCCACCCTGATGTTGAGGAACTGCCAGGGGTCGTCGAGGTCCTTCTCTTCGTCGAAGAGCGGGCTGCGGTCCTTGAGCGGCGTCCAGTCGCTGTAGACGCCCACCACTTCGCCGAGGTAGGGCAGCGCGGCGTCGAGCACCACGCGGTGGTCGAGGTCGTCGGGCTCCACCAGCCCCGCGTCGGGATGGGCGAGCGCCCAGGCCATGCCGCCGAGGATGCCGGCGACCACCTGCAGGCTGGTGGCGCTGTTGGCGGGGGCAAGCTCGCGCGCCTGCTCGATGCGGAGGCGCGAGCCGTACCAGTACGCCCCCTTGGCGTTGCCCATCAGCAGCACGCCGAGTTCGTCCATGCCTTCGGTGATCTCGTCGCGCACGATGCGGTGGCGGTGCTGCAGCTGCCAGTTCTTTCCGGCCAGCTCATGCAGCGAGAGCACGGCGTCGTCGCACGGGTGGTAGGCGTAGTGCACGGTCGGCCGGTACAGCACCTCGCCGTCCTTGCGCAGCGTCAGGTGGTCGGCGATGGAGATCGACTCGGCATGGGTCACGAGAAAGCCGTGGTAGGAGCCTTCGAGCGGTGTCCAGCTGCGCACGCGCGTGGCGATGCCCGGGCGTTCGAGGTAGATCGCCGCATCGCAGCCGAAGCCGTGCCGTGCCGCATCGGCAGGCCAGTGCTTCTCGTGCGTGCCCCATCCCAGTTCGGCCGGCTGCAGCCCCTCGTCGACGAAGCCGTGCACCGACCAGGTGTTGACGAACTCGCCGCGCTGCTTGCGCGGCCGCGCGACCTGGCTGTCGCGCTCGGCGATGTGGATGGCCTTGATGCCGAGCCGCTGCGCGAGCGCGGCCCAGTCCTCGTAGCTCGCGGGCTCGGCGTCGGGCGGGGCGTGCGTATCGGCCGCGATGTTCAGCAGGGCCTGCTTGACCAGCGCCGAGACCAGGCCCGGATTGGCGCCCTGGGTGATGACCGCGGTCGGGCCGCCGCGCTTGTCGAGCCGCCAGGCCAGCACTTCCTCGCGCAAGCCGTAGTTCGAGCGGCGCGACAGCGGCAGGGCGGGGTCGTCGTAGCGTCCGCCCCAGGGTTCGTTGCAGGTGTCGAGGTAGAGCGCGCCGCGCTCGCGGCAGAGCTTGATGAGCGCCAGGCTCGAGACGTCGACCGACAGGTTGACCAGGAAGTCGCCCGGGCCGAGCAGGGGCTCGAGCACGGCGGCGTAGTTGCCTTCCTCGAGCCGCGCCGGGATCAGTTCGACGCCCATCTCTTTCGCGAGGCCGCTGTGGTCGTCGCCGGGCTTCACGATCCGGATGTCCGCGGCCTCGAGCCCGAAATGGCGCACCAGCAGCGGCAGCAGCGCCTGGCCGATCGAGCCGAAGCCGATCAGGGTCAGCCTGCCGCCGAAGCGCGCGAGCCGTTCGTTCTTCTTCGTCGTCGCCATCGGTGTTTGACCTCGCTGCGCCCAATGTGGGCCGCCTTCGGGCGCCGCGGCGTCAGCTCGGCTTTGCCGATGCTGTAGGAGGACTCCATGCGCAGCGGGTCCGGCGCGCGCATGGTAGAAACCGCCACCCTGCCGCATTCCGACCATGGACCCACACCACGCTTTCGCACTGCATGTCGCGCGCCGGACGTGGCTGCTGCTGTGCGGCGTGGTGCTCATCGCGCTCGGCGGCTGCGCGGGGCTGCCCGTGGGCGTGGAGCGAAAGCCCTCGGTGGCCATCGCCGATGGCGCCGACACCGTGCTCGGGCGCCTGGTGGCCGCGGCGGCGCCGCCGCAAGGCGGGCTCAGCGGCTTCCGGCTGCTGCCGATGCCGCAGTATTCGCTGCATGCGCGCATTGAGCTGGCGCGCCGGGCGCAGCGCTCGATCGACGTGCAGTACTACCTGGTGCAGAACGACGAGACCGGCCGCTACCTGCTGCGCACGCTGCGCGATGCGGCCGAACGGGGCGTGCGGGTCCGGCTGCTGGTGGACGACCTCTACACCGCGGGCGCCGATCCGCTGTTCGCGGGCCTGGCCGCGCATGCCAATGTCGAGGTGCGGATGTTCAATCCGTTCCCGGCCGGCCGCGGCCGCCTGAGCACGCGCTGGGCCGCGTCGCTGCTCGACTTCGACCGGGTGCACCGCCGCATGCACAACAAGCTCTTCGTGGTGGACAACACGATGGCCGTGATGGGCGGGCGCAACATCGCCAACGAGTACTTCCTGCGCGACGGCGGCTCGAACTTCATCGACGTCGATACGCTGGTGGCCGGCGCGGTGGTGCCGCGGCTCTCGTCGCTGTTCGACATGTACTGGAACAGCCCGTACGTCTACCCGCTCGAATCGCTGGTGCCGACGGGCGGGGCCACGCCGGCGCAATGGCGCGAGCGCTTCGAGCAACTGACCGCCGGGCCCGACACGCTGCACCCCGAGCCGCTCACCTCGACCGACCTGCTCGGCAACAACGCGCTCGCGAAGGATCTCGACGCGGGCGCGCTGGCGCTCGTCTGGGGCCGCGCCGAAGCGTATGCCGACGCGCCCGCAAAGGCCTTCGGGACGCAGCGACGAGACGCGCGGGCTGCCGGCCGACGAGTCGACCGACAGCGTGCTCTACAACGTGCGGCGCTACCTGCGCGCCGCGGAGCACGAGATCCTGCAGACCACGCCCTACCTGATTCCGGGGCGCGGCGGCATGGAGACGATGCGCCTCGTGCGGCAGAAGGGCGTGAGCTACACCATCGTCACCAACTCGCTGGCCGCGACCGACGAGTCGCTGGTGCACATCGGCTACCGGCGCTACCGGCCCGAGATGCTGCAGCTCGGCGTGGCGCTCTACGAGCTGAGCCCCAAGCGGGTAGAAGAGACCCGGCGCTTCGGCATCTACGGCTCGGCGAGCGGGCGGCTGCACGGCAAGTCGGCGGTGGTCGACCGCAGCCTCGTGTTCATCGGGTCGATGAACTTCGATCCGCGCTCGATGCTGCACAACACCGAGATCGGCATCTTCGTCTTCAGCCCGCAACTCGCGCAGCAGCTCACCAGCCTGATCGGCTTCATGCGGCTGGACGGCGCCTACCAGTTGCAGCTCGGGCCCGAAGGCGGCATCGAGTGGGTGAGCCCGGCGTCGGGCGATGGCGCCGACACCATCCTGCACGTCGAGCCGGAAACCGACTTCTGGTCGCGCTGGAAGCTGGAGCTGCTGGCGCCGCTGGTGCCCGAGAGCCTGCTGTAGCGCGGCAGGCTGTCTATCGCTATTGCTGCAGGCGGCCGTTCAGGTAGGGCTCGGGGTCGACCGCGGTGCCGTTGCGGCGGATCTCGAAGTGCAGCTTCACGCGGTCGTTGTCGCTCTTGCCCATCTCGGCGATCTTCTGGCCCTGGCGCACGACCGCGTTCTCCTTCACGAGGATGTTCTGCACCTGCGCGTAGGCCGTGAGGAAGGTCTCGTCGTGCTTGACGATCACCATGTTGCCGTAGCCGCGCAGCTCGTTGCCCACGTAGACCACGCGCCCGTCGCGCGCGGCGACGATCGGATCGCCGAGGTTGCCCGCAACGTCGAGGCCCTTGTTGCGCACGCCGTCGAAGCGCGCCACGATGGCGCCGCTCGCGGGACGGATGAACAGCGCCTGCGGCTGCTGCACCGGCGGTGGGGCGGTCGGGGCCGGCCGCGGCGGGGGCGGCGGCAGCGGCGTGGTACAGGCGGCGAGGGCGGCGGCCACGAGCACTGCGGCGCCGGTACGGGAAACAAGGGTCTGGAAGTCCATGGCTCTCTTGGAACGGGTTCGTTGCGGAGGGTTCCGTAGGGGCGGCACGCCAGGCGGGCCAACCGCGCCATGCTAGCAAACTTGTAAATGCGGGCGTGAAGGCCTACTTGACCGGAATCGGCGTGCCGCGGTCGATCGGCACCGCGGTGATGCTGTTCTTCGGCGAGCCGTCGATCAGGAGTTCGGAATAGGTGAGGTAGACCAGCGTGTTGCGCTTCGGGTCGACCATGCGCACCACGCGCAGCCGCTTGAACAGGATCGACAGCCGCTCGCTGAAGACTTCCTCGCGCTTGGGCAGCGGCTGCGGCACGCTCACCGGGCCGACCTGGCGGCAGGCGATCGAGGCATCGGAGGTGTCCTCCGCCAGCCCGAAGGCGCCCGAGAGCCCGCCGGTCTTGGCGCGCGAGACGTAGCAGGTCACGCCGTTGACCTTGGGGTCGTCGTAGGCCTCGACCACGATCTTGTGGTCGGGGCCGATGAGCTTGAAGGCGGTGTCCACCTCGCCGATGGCTTCGGCGCGGGCCGCGGCCGCCGCAAGCAGGAGTGCCAGCAGGGCGCTGGCGCGAACGGTTCTTCTCTTCATGGTTTTTCTTTCTCCCTTACACAATGCTGAGCTCGTGCATGCCGAAACTCCCGCGGCGCCGGTCCTCGAAATAGTGCTCGAGCGCCTCGCGCACGGTGCGGAAGGCGATCTCGTCCCAGGGAATTTCTTCCTCGGTGAAGAGCTTCGCCTCGATGGTCTCGTGGCCTGGATCGAAGCGGTCGTCGAGCAGGCGCGCACGGTAGAACATGTGCACCTGCCCCACGCGCACCACGCTGATCACCGCGAACAGGCCCTCCATCTCGTAGTGGGCGCCGGCCTCCTCGTCGGTCTCGCGCGCCGCGCCCTGGGCCGTGGTCTCGCCGAGCTCCATGAAGCCCGCGGGCAGGGTCCACTTGCCCCAGCGCGGCTCGATGTTGCGCTTGCACAGCAGCACCCGGTCGCCGAGCACGGGAATGGTGCCCACCACGTTGAGCGGGTTCTCGTAATGGATCGTGCTGCAGGCCGGACAGACGGCGCGCTCCTTGGTGTCGCCGTCGTCGGGAACGCGGTAGACCACCGCCGTGCCGCAGTTCTTGCAGTGCTTGATGGGAACGCGCAGGATCATGCGAGGCCGACCGTGCGGTTCAGACGACCTTGACCGTGAGCTTGGGCAGGCCAGCCACCTCGCCCACCAGCGTGTCGCCCGCCACCACCGCCGCCACGCCTTCGGGTGTGCCGGTGAAGATCAGGTCGCCGGGCTGCAGATCCCAGGCGGCCGAGAGGTGTTCGATGGTCTCGGCCACGTTCCAGATCAGCTTGGCGACCGTGCTGCGCTGGCGGTCGGTGCCGTTGACCTGCAGCGAGATCTCGGCCTTCTCGGCGTCGCCGGCCTGGGCCACGGGCACGATCGGGCCGATCGGCGCGCTCTGCTCGAAGGCCTTGCCGATGTCCCAGGGGCGGCCCTGCTTCTTCATCTCGCCCTGCAGGTCGCGGCGCGTCATGTCGAGGCCGACGGCATAGCCGTAGATGTGCTTGTGCGCGTCGGCCGCCTTGATGTTGCGCCCGCCCGTGCCGATCGCCACCACGAGCTCGATCTCGTGGTGCAGGTTCTTCGTCAATGCGGGGTAGGCGATGGTGCCGGTCTGGCCTTCCTCGACCACCACCGCCGCGTCGGCCGGCTTCATGAAGAAGAAGGGCGGCTCGCGGCCGGTGAAGCCCATTTCCTTGGCGTGGTCCTCGTAGTTGCGGCCCACGCAATAGATGCGGTGCACCGGAAAGCGGGCCGGCTGCCCGACCACCGGAACCGAAACCGTCGCGGGCGGGGCGAAAACAAACTCGGAAGCCATTGCGTCTGTCCTTTTCAGCGAAATCTGGAAGAACGGCAGTGTGCCAGAGGCAAGCCGCGCCAGCGCGCCGGCGCTATGCTCGCGGCATGATGAAGCTGCACAACTACTTCCGTTCCTCCGCATCGTTCCGCGTGCGCATCGCGCTGAACCTCAAGGGCCTGGACTTCGAGTACATCCCCGTCCACATCGCGCGCGGCGACCACCGCTCGGGCCCGTTCTCGGCCATCTCGCCCGACATGCTGGTGCCGCTGCTCGAGGACGAGGGCGAGCGCTTCACGCAGTCGATGGCGATCATCGAATACCTCGACGAGACGCATCCCGAGCCACCGCTGCTGCCGAGCGACCCCGTGGGGCGGGCCCATGTGCGCGCGCTGGCGCAGTCGATCGCCTGCGAGATCCATCCGCTCAACAACCTGCGCGTGCTCAAGTACCTGGTGAAAGACCTGAAGCTCGACGACGCGGCCAAGAACGCGTGGTACCGCCACTGGGTGCGCGAAGGCTTGCTGGCGTTCGAGCGGCAGCTCGCGCAGCACCCCGAAAGCACCTTCTGCTACGGCCAGACGCCGACGCTGGCCGACTGCTGCCTGGTGCCCCAGATCTTCAACGGCCGGCGCTTCGACTGCGACTTCAGCGGGCTGCCGCGCACCATGGCCGCGTTCGACGCCTGCATGGCGCTCGACGCCTTCCAGCGCGCGCAGCCTTCCCAAGCGCCCGACGCCGAAGCGTGAACGCCCCCCGAAGCGCCTTCGGCGCCTCCTCCCACTGGGGGGCGCACCCGGTGGCCCGGCAAAGCCGGTTCCACGGGTGCACTGGGAGGGTCCGGTCATGCTGAACGTACCGAAGCCGGAGTGGCTCGTGCCCGACTGGCCGGCGCCGCCGCATGTGCGGGCGCTGTGCACCACGCGCGACGGCGGCGTTTCGGCGGGGCGCTATGAGAGCCTCAACCTCGGCGACCACGTGGGCGATGCGCCGGCCGACGTGGCCGCCAACCGTGCGCGGCTGGCAGAGGCGCTGGACGGCGCGCAGCCCGCGTTCCTGCAGCAGGTGCACGGCACGGCGGTGGCCGCGCTCGAGGGCGCCCATCCGCCTGCGACCGGCGCCGTGGCGGCCGACGCTGCCACCACCGTCGCCGCCGGCGTGGCCTGCACGATCATGGTGGCCGACTGCTTGCCGGTGCTGTTCGCCGACAAGGCCGGCCGGCGCGTGGCGGCTGCGCATGCGGGCTGGCGCGGGCTTTCCGAGGGCGTGCTGGAGCGCACGGTCGCCAGTTTCGAGGCGCCCGCGAGCGAGGTCATGGCTTGGCTGGGACCCTGCATCGGCCCGGAGGCCTTCGAGGTCGGGCCCGAGGTCAAAGCCGCGTTCGAGGCGCATGCACCCGAGGCCGCACGCTGCTTCGCACCCGCGGCGGCGCCCGGCAAATGGCTCGCCGACCTGCCGGCGCTGGCGCGCCAGCGGCTGCGCGCGCTGGGCCTGGTGCAGCTGCATGGCAACGACGGCAGCGCCCCATGGTGCACCGTGGGCAATCCCTCACGGTTCTTTTCGCACCGGCGCGACGGGGTCAGCGGGCGCTTCGCCGCCCTGGTCTGGAAGCGCTGAGGCCTCTGCATCGGCCGGCGCGGCGGCCTTGCCGGCGGCAGCAGCACGCCGCGCGGCCTCCTGCGCCTCGGCCTCGCGCTGTTTGATCGCACGCCGCCGCGCGGGTGCGCCCATCAGGTAAACCACCAGTGCCACGGGCGCCAATCCGTACAAAAGAAATGTGAAGATGGCACCCAGCACGGTGCCATTGGTGTTGGTGGCCTCGGCCACGGCCATCATCACGGTGACGTAAAGCCAGCCGATCACGATCAGGTGGATGAACACAGCAGGTTTCAGCAGGTAAGTGGAAGGCCGCCGCTTTGGCGGCCCAGGGAAATGCAGGATACTCAAAACGCGCAAGCCATCCGTACCGATTCAGGCGAGGACCCGAACACATGACAAAGCAACAAGCAACGGGGGCAGAGGCATTCGCACCGCTCCAGAAGGCGTTCACAGAGGGCTGGACGCAGGCCATGCAGGCCTTCCAGCAGGCCGCCGGGCAGGGCCCGGCCGCGTTCGACGGCAAGCCGCTGTGGCAGCTGCCGCCAACGCCTGAACCGGCCGGCATGCTGCAGATGCCGCGCCTGTCAGTACCCCCCGAGAAATTGCAGGCTATCCAGCAGGAGTACGTCGCCGAGGCGACCGAACTCTGGCGCAAGGGCCTCGAGGCGCGGCCCGAGGGCGACCGGCGCTTCGCCGACGAGACCTGGGGCCGCAATCCGATGGCGTCCTTCGCCGCCGCCGTCTACCTGCTCAATGGCCGAGCCCTGCTGCGCATGGCCGAAGCGGTCGAGGCCGACGAGAAGACCCGCTCGCGGCTGCGCTTCGCGGTCGAGCAATGGATGGCCGCGGCGTCGCCGAGCAATTCGCTCGCGCTCAACCCCGAAGCCCAGAAGAAGGCCATCGACACGCGCGGCGAAAGCATTGCGCGCGGCATCCAGAACCTGCTGCACGACGTGAAGCAGGGCCACCTCAGCATGACCGACGAGAGCGCCTTCGAGGTCGGCCGCAACGTCGCCACCACCGAGGGCGCGGTGGTGTTCGAGAACGAGCTGTTCCAGCTGCTCGAATACAAGCCGCTCACGGCCAAGGTGCACGAGCGCCCGTTCCTGCTGGTGCCGCCGTGCATCAACAAGTTCTACATCCTCGACCTGCAGCCCGAGAACTCGCTGATCCGCTATGCCAACGAGCAGGGCCACCGCGTGTTCGTGGTGAGCTGGCGCAACCCCGACGAGTCGCTCGCCCATGCCACCTGGGACGACTACATCGAGCACGCGGCGATCAAGGCGATCCACGTGGTGCAGGAGATCGGTGGGAGCAGGCAGATCAATGCGCTCGGCTTCTGCGTGGGCGGCACCATCCTGAGCACCGCGCTCGCGGTGCTCGCGGCACGCGGCGAGAAGCCGGCCGCATCGCTCACGCTGCTGACGACCTTCCTCGATTTCAGCGACACCGGCATCCTCGACATCTTCGTCGACGAGCCGATGGTCCAGTACCGCGAGATGCAGCTCGGCAAGGGCGGGCTGCTGCCGGGCTCGGACCTGGCCTCGACCTTCAGCTTCCTGCGGCCGAACGACCTGGTCTGGAACTACGTGGTCGGCAACTACCTCAAGGGCGAGACGCCGCCGCCGTTCGACCTGCTCTACTGGAACAGCGACGCCACCAACCTGCCGGGCCCGTTCTACACCTGGTACCTGCGCAACACCTACCACGAGAACAAGCTCGCGAAGCCCGGTGCGCTCACGGTCTGCGGCGAGAAGATCGACCTCGGCAACATCGA
>CAMLCW010000166.1 GCA_946478645.1 uncultured Variovorax sp. | reverse complement strand
CCAAACTCGGGCAGTCGATGGTGATCGAGAACCGCCCCGGTGCCAACGGCACGCTCGGCGCGGTGCAGATGCTCACCGCCGATCCGGCAGGCTACACGCTCACCGCAGTGCCCGTGGGCGTGTTCCGGATGCCGCACATCACCGGTGCGTCCTACGACCCGCTCGAGGACCTGACCTACCTCGCGGTGCTCGCCGGCTTCAACTACTACATCGCGGTCGCAGCCGACTCGCCGTGGAAGTCGCTGGCCGACCTCGTGGCGCACGCCAAGCGGCCCAATGCCAAGGTCTCCTACGGCACGCCCGGCAGCTACAGCAGCCAGCACATCGGCATGGCGCAGCTCGGCGACGAGAGCGGCGCGCGCTGGGTGCACGTGCCTTACAAGGGCGACGCCGGCAGCATCTCGGCGCTCTTGGGCGGGCACGTGGAGGTCATCGTGAGCTCGAGCACGCTGCTGCCCTACGTGGAGTCCGGGCGCATCCGCGTGCTCGCCACGCTCGGCGAGGCGCGCTCCAAGGATCTGCCCGACGCGCCCACGCTGAAGGAACTGGGCTATCCGATCGTGCATGCCTCGCCCGTGGGCATCGCCGGCCCCAAGGGCATGGACCCGGCGGTGGTGGCAAAGCTCGATGCGGTGTTCAAGGCCGTCTACGACGACCCCGCCTTCCAGGCCACGCTCGCGCGCATCGGCATGTCGCCCATCTACATGGACCACAAGGCCTACACACGCTATGCGCGCGAGACCTTCGTGGGCGACAGGGACGCGCTCAAGGCGCTGGCCGCGAAGGTCGAGTAGCCCGCCCCGCCATCGCGCTTGACTACAGCTTCGAAGGCAGCCAGGTCGCGAGCGCCGGCCACATGTAGATCACCCAGGCCAGCACGAGGATCATCACCCAGTAGGGCGCGACGCCCATGAAGATCTCGCGCACCGTGACCTCCCGGTCGGGCACCGCGGCCTTCACCACGAACACGCTCATGCCGAACGGCGGCGTCAGCACGCCGGCCTCGATCACGAGGATGCCGATCAGCGCGAACACGATCGGATCGAAGCCCAGGGCCATGCCGATGGGCCAGAAGATCGGCACCGTCAGCAGCATGATCGAGATGCTGTCGATGAAGCTGCCGAGGATGAACCACACCGCCACCATGAAGACCATGGTGCCGACCGGCCCGAGCCCCCAGGACTGCAGCAGCGCCTCGACCTCCTGCGGCAGGCCGTTGAGCGCCACGAGCTTGCTGAACATCATCGCGGTGAGCAGCAGCAGCATGATCGGCGTCACGGTGCGGCCCGCTTCCATGAACGCATCGCGGATGCCCTGCCAGCGCATGCCCTTGGCCCAGGCCACGGCGAGCGCGCCCACCATGCCGACGGCGCTGCCCTCCGTGGGCGTGAAGAAGCCGAACCAGATGCCGCCCAAGGTCAGCAGGATCAGCAGGCCGACGTAGAGCGCACCGAGCGATTCGCTGCGCAGCGGCGCCTCGGCGGCGGCCTCGGCTTCGGGCGCCGACGCCGGCCGCAGCCAGGCGAACACCGCGCAATACAGCGCGTACATGCTCGCGAGCACCAGCCCCGGCAGCACGCCCGCGGCGAAGAGCCGGCCGACCGATTGCTCGGTCAGGATGGCCCAGACGATCATGAACACCGACGGCGGAATCAACAGGCCCAGCACCGAACTGCCCGCGATGCAGCCGGTCGCGAAGCTGCGGCTGTAGCGGTTGGCGCGCATGACCGGATAGGCCACGTGGCTGAAGGCCGCGGCCGCCGCCACGCCCACGCCCGTGACCGCCGCGAACACCGCGTTGCCGCCGACCGTGGCCACCGCGAGCCGGCCCGGCACGCCGCGCAGGCGCCGGTTGACCACGTTGAACAGGTCGTGCGCCGCGCCCGAATGCGCGATCAGCATGCCCATGACGGTGAAGCACGGGATGACCACGAAGTTGTAGTCCTTGATGCCGCCGATCGCCGTCTGCCCGACCAGGTCCATCGCGGGCCACAGCCCGCCCAGCGCGATGTACAGGCCGAACAGCGCGCTGCCCGCGAAGGCGAAGATGACCGGCACGCCGGCCAGCACGAGCACGGCGAGCACCAGCACCGCGGCCCAGGTTTCGAGAAACATGTGGAGATTCCTAGTGGTTGGACGAGTCCGGGCGGGCATCGCGTCCGCGCAATGCCTCCACCACGAAGCCGATGCACACGGCGGCGCCGACGAGCCACAGCGCCAGGGTGGCAAAGCGAAGCGGCGATGCCGGCAGGCGGAAGGCATCGTTGCCGTAGAACTCGGCGCTGTGCCAGCCCTCGACGGCGGGCCCCCAGCCCGCGAGCACGAACACCGCGAACACCGCGGCGCCGGCCGTCCAGGCCAGCGCCGACATCGCGCCGCGCACGGCCGGCGGCACCCGGTCGAGGAAGAAGGTCACGCGCAGCAGCTTGCCTTCGCGCATGGCATGCGGCGCCTGCAGAAAGGTCAGCAGCACCAGCCCCGCGCCCGTGAGCTCGGCGGTGCCGGCAAAGGGCCGGTTGAACAGCAGGCGCCCGAACACGTCGTAGCAGATGACGGCGACCATCGCCACCAGCAGCGCCGCGCCGAGGGCGTGGAAGCCGAGCAGCGCCCGGTCGATCCAAGTCTTCATGAGTGATCCTTGTCGGAGGGAAGGAGAAACCAGGCCGCGCAGCCCGCGGCCACGAGCACGGCGGCCACCAGCACCACGGCCTGGTGCACGGACAAGGGCAGCGCCCCCGCCACCCAGGCGCTGGCCGCACCGGTGCACATGTGCACCGTGCCGATGCCCGCGGTGGCGAGCCCGGCCTGTTGCGGCATCTTCTGCAGCACCAGCGCGAAGGCCGCAGGAAAGACCAAGCCATGGCCGACGGCAAAGAGCGCGAGCGCCAGCGTCCAGAGCCACAGCGCCGGCCACCAGAGCGTGGCCGCCAGCAATGCGATGCCGGCTGCGACGATCGCCAGCCCGTGCGCCATGTGCACGTCGCCCGCCACGGCGGCACGGCGGCGCACCCATTGGTTGCCGAGGGCGAAGCCCAGGTAGGTGCCGCCAAGCACGGCCGCGATGAGCCCCGGCCCGGCGCCGGTCGAAGCCTGCAGCGCCGCCGGCCCCGCGGCCGCGACGATGAAGAACGGCGCCGCCGCACCGGCCAGCCCGAGGCTGGCGCGCTGCACGATGCGCCGCCGGCCGAGCGCGAGCCAGGCCGCGCGGTCGGGCACGCCCGTGGTCGCGGGCCGCGTCTCACGGAAGGCGCGCGAGGCCCCCGCGAGTGCGCACAACACCAGCAGCGCGAGCAGCGCCATGGGTGCGCGCCACGAGCCTGCATCGGCGAGCAGCCACGCCAGCGGCGGCGTCACCGCCGGCGCGACGGCGAACACCATCGCGAGCACGGCCATGCTGCGCTGCAGTTCGGCCCCCTGGTGCAGGTCGCGCAGGCTGGCGCGCGGCACCACGAGGCAGACCGCCAGCCCGAGGCCCGTGACGAAGCGGCCCAGCAGCAGCAGGTCGCCATGGCCGGCCGCCGCCGCGAGCAGCGCGCCCACGCCGGCCAGCAGCAGGCCCGCGAGCAGCGTGGGACGGCGCCCCCAGCGGTCGGCGGCATTGCCCGCCATCGGCTGCCCGAGCCCGAGCCCGAGCGTGTAGACCGCCACGGCCGCCGCGCGGCCGCCGGCATCCATGGCGCCGCCCGATGCGAAGACCGGCTGCAGTCCGACGGCCAGGTTGAGCCCGAGCGGCGCCAGGCTCGCCATGCCCGCGAGCGACGCCAGCGCGGGCGGGCGCTGGCCCGCGGTGTCGGCGACGGCGAGTTGGCCGGGCATGGTCATTGGCGAAACGACAGCAGCAGTCAGCCGGGCGTCAGAGCGGGTACGCCAACGGCAGCGTGTAGCCCGCCTCGCCGAGGAAGCGCACGTAGGTCTTCAACACCTCGGTGGCGGGCTGCCCCTTGGCGTCGAGTTCCTTCGCGGCACTGGCGGGCAGGTCCTTCACGAGCTGGGCCCAGCGCGCGCGCTCGGCCACGCTGAGCGTGTTGACCTTGACGCCCTCCTTCACGATGCGGGCCTCGGTCTCGAGATCGCGCTGCTTGCTCTGCGCGGCCACGAGCACCGTCGCCTCGTCGGCGACCTGGTCGATGATCGCCACCACATCCTTCGGCAGCTTGGCGCGCGTGTCCAGGTTCATGAACGCCGCGAGCGTGCTGTACGAGCCGAAGCCGGTCTTGGTCCAGACCTTGGCCACTTCGCGCAGCTTGAACGCCTCCATGCCCGAGACCCAGAACAGGCTGCCTTCGGCCAGGCCGTTCTGGATCGCCTGGTAGTGGTCGCCGATGCCGAGCGTCACCGGCACCGCACCGGTCGGGATGAACAGCGGCGCGTTGGTGCCCGTCATCGCGATACGCTTGCCGCGCAGGTCTTCGTGGCGATGGATCTCGAAGGTGGTGGCCACGCTGTAGGCCTCGGTCACCATCTGCGCGAGGATGTGGGCGTTGTACGGCTTCATGCTGGCCTGCAGCGCGGGCACTTCCTTCAGCATGCGGGTCGCGACCTTCTGCTGCAGCACCGGATCGTCGGAGGTGAACGGCATGTAGGCGCTGTAGTTCATGAGGCCCGCGCGCGACTGCTCGAAGCCGATCGGCGACAGCGCGATGTCGAGCGAGCCCTTCTGCACCGCCTCGATGCCGCCGTCGACCTTGGCGACGCTGCCGCCCCAGGCTTTGATGAAGCGGATCCGGTGGCCGGTCTTTTCCTTGACGCGCTTCGTGACCTCGTCGGCGAAGAAGGTGTCGAACACCTTCACGTAGGTAGTGCCGGTGGTGTGGCCGCCGCCCATGCGCAGCGTGTAGTTGTCTGCGCTGGCCGTGCCGGCGATGGCCGCGAAAGCCGCCGCGGCAAGAAGTGATGTGGTCAGTTTCATTTGTCGTCTCCTGTATTTTTGCTGGATTCGTGCACGCGCTCGCTCACTCGAAAGCGAGGTCGAGCAGCAGGCTCTCGTAGCGCTCGGGATTCAGCACGTGGGGATAGTGGCCGCCGGTGGGCAGGCGCACATGGTGGGCCTTGGGATAGCGCGCGCGCAGCCGGTCGCGCGCCGCGGCCGGGATCAGCGGATCGTCCTCGCAGTCGAGGACCGTCACGTCCGATTCGGCCAGCGGCAGCGGCGGGCAGGCGCGCGCCTGCGTCACGCCAAGAAAGCGCGAATGCAGGTTCTCGGGCGACTGTCGCTCCGTCAGCATCTGCAACTGCAGCTGCTGCAGCGGCGACACCGGCATGGCGCGCACGCGCTCGACCCAGGTGGCATGCAGGTCCTGCGGCGCGACGTCGCGCACCCAGGCGGGCGCGAACATCGGGTTGGCCGCCAGGTCGCTCGAATCGGTGAAGCCGTTGCCGATCACGAGCTTGCGCACCTGTTCGGGATGGCGCAGCGCGAAGTACTGCGCCCACCAGGCGGCGAATGACGAACCCACCACCACGGCGGGCGGCAGCCCCAGGTGCTCGCACACGGACTTGAGGCCATCGCTGAGTTCTTCCGCGCTGGCTACCGCCGGGTAGGTCACGGCCAGCAGCCGCAGCCGCTCGCCGAGCGACAGCAAGGTGCGCACGAACATCGCGGCATCGCCCACCGAGCCCGGCAGCAGGATGACGGCCGGGCCGTGGCCTGCCGTGTCGATCCAGCGCCAGGTGTGCCCGTTCGGGTCTTCCAGCGACGACCAGGCGTAGCGGCTCTCGAGCCTGTGGATCAGCTCGCGCATCGCTCAGTACTTTCCGTCCGGCGTCATGAAGCCTTCGGCGATCAGCTTGGCATGCGCCTCGGGCGAGAACTCGGCCTCGGGCGTGTCGCCGCCGATCACGAACAGCAGCCAGTGCGTCTTGTCGGGCTCGTCGAAGGTGATGTTCTCGAAGCGGCGCTGCACGCCGGCGGGGAACGCGATCACGTCGAAGGGCTCGAGGTCGAAGGCCTCGACCTTGCCGTCGACCTCCCACGAGCAGCGCCACTTCCCGGTCATCGGCATGAAGGTCTCGTTGGTGTCGTGGTTGTGCATCATCGGGCCCTTGCCCGGCGTCGTTTCGCAGAAGCCGAGGTTGAAGCCTTCACGGATCTTGATGTGCGCATGCTCGGCCGCATCGTCGCCCACGGGCGAGACGATCGGTGCCGCGCCGCCGTCGCTGCGCGCCGGCGGCTGGAAGCCGATGATGTTGTAGAGCTTGCGCTGCGCGCTCGGATGGCGGCTGTCGGGCAGGCCGCCGTCGAAGCCCTTGATCTCCTTGAACAGGGCCACGCGCTTGCGCATCTCCTCACGGGTGACGCGGATGGTGGGGATCTTCGGTTGCATGGGTTCTTTCTCCTTGGATGAAGTGCGTGCAGATGCGGGGTCCGGCGCGCACGGGCGTGCCGGTTCAGCCGCGGCCGGGCCGCGGAACGGTTTGAAGAAATGGGTTGGCGGCGCCCCGCGCGGGGGCGGCCGCTCAGGCGCGACGTGGTCGGCGGCGCTGAGGATGCGGGGTGTCGTGGGTCATGGTTTGTCTCGTGAATTTTTTGGACTGCATCCATTACATTCACAACGCCGCGCGCATGCAATTCGCTGCGCCGATGTCCGCTATCTAAATTTCACGTGCGCCTTCGCGATCTCGACCTCAACCTGCTCGTGGCCCTGGATGCCCTGCTCCGGGAAGCCCACGTCTCGCGCGCGGCCGCGCGGCTCGAGATGAGCCAGTCGTCGATGAGCCTCGCGCTGTCGAAGCTGCGCGCGCTGTTCGACGACCCGCTGCTCGTGAAGGGCGGCGGCGGGCTGGTGCTCACGGCCAAGGCCCTGGACCTTGCGCCGCGCGTGAACGACGCGCTCCACAACATCGAAGGCCTGCTGCACGTGCAGCAGGCCTTCGATCCCGCGCAGGCGCGCGACACCATCACGCTGATCGTCACCGACTACATCGACTTCCTGCTCGTGCCTGCGATCGTCAAGGCCATGGCGCGCCGGGCGCCCGGCGTGATGCTGCGCGTGGTCGGACCCAATCCGAAGCGGCTCGGCGAGATCTTCAGCAGCGGCGAGGTCGATGTGTCGGTGTCGTACTTTCCCGATCCGCCCGCGAGCCTGCGCGTGCGCCCGCTCTTCACCGACCGGCTCGTGGGCATCGCGCGCCGCGGCCATCCGTTCCTGCAGCACACGGGCAACCTCGACGCCTACTGCAGCCACGGCCACGTCACGGTCGAGCCCGGCGCCGCCACCTGGTACAACACGCAGGTCGACCAGCAGCTCACGCTGCACGGACGCCAGCGCCATGCGCAGCTGACCAAGCCAACCTTCCTCGGCGTGCCCTTCATCGTCGAGGATTCGGACCTGCTGGCCACGCTGCCCGAGCGCGTGGCGCGCGGCTTCGCGAAGTTCACCGACGTCGTGATGTTCGACCCGCCGCTCAAGCTGGAGCCGTTCAACGTGGTGCTGCTGTGGCACGACCGCACGCACACCCATCCGCTGCACCGCTGGTTCCGCGAGCTGGTGATCGAGCTGTGCACGGGCGACGATGTGCCCGCGCCGGCCGACGCGGGCTAGCGCCGCATGTCGATCACGGTGCGCCCGCGCACCCGGCCTTCGAGCGTGAGTGCGAGGTAGCGCGGCAAGTCGTCGAGCCCGATCACCGTCGCGATGCGCGCGAGCTGCGCGGGCCGGTATTCGCGCGCCATGCGGGCCCACACCTGTTCGCGCAGCGGCATCGGCGAATTGGCGTTGATGCCCAGCAACCGCACGCCACGCAGGATGAAGGGCAGCACCGTGGTCTCGAGCGACGCGCCGCCCGCGTTGCCGAACGCCGCGATCACGCCGCCCGGCAACGCGGTGCGCAGGATCCACGCCAGCGTCGCGCCGCCGACCGAATCGAACGCGCCCGACCAGCGCCCCTTCTCGAGCGGCCGGGGTGGCGCCTCGGCGGTGCCGGGCCGGCCGATGACCTCGCTCGCGCCCAGCGCGCGCAGGTACGCCTCGGCATCGGGCTTGCCGCTCATCGCGGTGATCTCGTGGCCGCGCCGCGCGAGCATGTCGATCGCGATGCTCGCCACGCCGCCGGTGGCGCCGCTCACCAGCACCGGCCCCTGGCCGGGCGCGAGGCCATTCAGTTCCATCAGGTGCAGCGACAAGCCCGCCGTGTAGCCGGCCACGCCGAGCACCGCGGCCTCGAACAGATCGAGGCCTTCGGGCAGTCGCATGACCCAATCGGCCGGCACCCGCGCCATCTGCGCATGGCCGCCGTCGTGCTCGACGCCGATGCCGAAGCCATGCACCACCACCTCGTCGCCGGGCGCGAAGCGCGGATCGTCCGATTCGCGCACGGTGCCCGTGAGATCGATGCCGCCGATGCGCGGCCAGTCGCGCACGATGCCGTTGCGCCCATGCGCGGCGAGCGCGTCCTTGTAGTTGATGCTCGAGTACGCCACCTCGATCAGCACGCCGCCCTCGCCCAGCGCGGCCAGCGGCAGTTCGCACAGCCGCTGCTCGGGCTCGGGCTCGCCGGCCAGCAGGCGCAGCGCCTTGAAGTGGCGCGGTGTTGTCGCGATGTTCATTGCGCCTGCACGCCAGCGAGCTTCACCACGCGCGCCCACTTGGCGGTTTCGGCGCGGATGTGGGCGTCGAACTCGGCCGGCGGGCCGCCCACCAGTTCGATGCCCTGCGAGGTCAGCTTCTCCTGCACCTCGGGCGATTGCACGGCCTTGCGGATCTCCCGGCTCAGCCGCTCGACGATGGCCTTCGGCGTGCCCGCCGGCGCCAGCACGCCCCACCACGCGTAGGCCTCGACCGGGAAGCCGAGCTCCTTCAACGTGGGCACATCGGGCATCAGCGCCGAGCGCTTCGGCATGGCGATCGCGAGCGGCACCACCGTGCCCGCCTTCACGTGCGCCTGCACCGGCGCGAGGTTGTCGAAGCTCACCGGCACCTGTCCGCCGATGACCGCCGCGGTGGCTTCGGAGCTGCCCTTGTACGGGATGTGCTCGAGCCGGCTGCCCGACTCGATGCGGAACAGTTCGCCCGCCAGGTGCGCGGCGCTGCCGTTGCCCGGCGATGCGTACGACACGCCCTTCGGGTTGGCCTTGGACTGCGCCACGAGGTCGGCCACCGACTTGACGCTCGACTTCGCGTTGGCGAACACGAATGCAGGCACGCGCGTGACCAGCGACACCGGCACCAGGTCTTTCTGCACGTCGTACGGCACCTTGGTGAAGAGCGCCGGGTTGGTCGCGAGATTGGCCGTGCCCATCAGCAGCGTGTAGCCGTCGGGCGCGGCCTTGGCCACCGCCGCGGTGCCCACCATGGTCGCGGCGCCCGGCTTGTTCTCGATCAGCACCGGCTGGCCCAGCTGCTCCGACAGGCGCTGCCCCATCGCGCGGGCCACCGTGTCGGTGCCGCCGCCGGCCGCGTACGGCACGACGATGCGGATCGGCCGGCTCGGATAGTCGGCCTCGGCCGCGGCGGGAAGCTGCAGCGCGGCCAACGCCAGCGCGGCAATGAGTGAGCGTGCGGTCATGGCTTTGTCTCTCTTTCTTTGTGATGCAGCGTGCGGCTTCAGGCCCGCAGGTCGTGGCCCGCGCGGGCATAGGTGCGCCGCGCGATGTTGATCTGGTGGATCTGGCTGGTCCCTTCGTAGAGGCGGAACAGGCGCACGTCGCGGTAGAAGCGCTCGATGCTGTTGTCGGCGATGAAGCCGTAGCCGCCGAGCATCTGCACGCAGCGGTCGGCCACGCGGCCGCACATCTCCGAGGCGAAGTACTTGCAGATCGAGGCTTCCATCGTCACGTCGAGGCCCAGGTCGCGCTGCCGCGCCGTCTCGAGCACCAGCGCGCGGGCCGCATGGATCTCGGTCTGGCAGTCGGCCACCATCGCCTGCACCAGCTGGAAGGCGCCCACCGGCTGGCCGAACTGCCGGCGCTCGGCGGTGTAGCGCACGACGTCGTCGAGCATGCGGATGGCGGGGCCGATGCACAGCGCCGCAAGGTGGATGCGCTGCTTGTTGAGCACCTTCATGGCCACCTTGAAGCCCTCGCCTTCGGCGCCGATGCGCTGGCTGGCCGGCACGCGGCAGTTGTCGAGGTGCACTTCCGACACCGGCGATCCGGCCTGCCCCATCTTGGCGTAGGGCGCGCCGGTCGTGAGGCCCGGCGTGCCGCGCTCTACGAGAAAGGCCGACACGCCCGCCGCGCCGGGCTGCGAGGGATCGGTGCGCGCCATGACCGTGAAGAGGCCCGCGATCGGCGCGTTGGTGATGAAGCACTTGGTGCCGCTGATGAGGTAGTCGTCGCCGTCGCGCACCGCACGCGCCTTGAGCGTGGCGGCGTCCGAGCCGGCCTCCGGTTCGGTCAGTGCGAAGCAGCCCGTGAGGCGCCCCGCGGCGAGCTCGGGCAGGTAGCGCCGCTTCTGTTCGTCGCTGCCCGCGATGACCAAGGCTTCGGAGCCGATGCCGGTGTTGGTGCCCACGCGCGCGCGGAACGCGACCGAGCACTGCGAAAGCTCGATCGCCGCGCGCACCAGTTCCTCGGTGGTCATGCCGGCGCCGCCGTAGGCTTCAGGGATGGAATAGCCGAACAGGCCCTGCGCGGCCATCTCCTGCACCACGTCGTCGGGCACCTCGTCGAGGCGGGCCACCTCGGCCTCGCGCGGAACCAGCCGCTCACGCACGAAGCGGCGCAGCGCTGCAAGGTAGGCGTCGAAGCCTTCGGTATCTCGGATCAATCGTTGTCTCCTGCTCTAGACCGCGCAAGGGCGGCGGCTGTTGGCAGTCTAGGCAGCGTGATCGTCAGCTGGAACGCTTGTTTTGCTATATTAAATTGATGCGAACACCCGATTCCGTACCGCGCCACCCGATGTTCGCGAGCAGCCTGGCCAACGGCCTCTCGCTGCTCGCGAGCTTCAAGGTGGGCGAGCCGGCACTGAGCAACCGCGCGCTGGCCGAGCGCACGGGGTTGTCGAAAGCATCGATCTCGCGGC
>CAMLCW010000165.1 GCA_946478645.1 uncultured Variovorax sp. | reverse complement strand
GACGATGGTCGCGGGCGTGTGGGCCTTGAGCGACCGTGCCATGCGCGCGAGGGCCGCCGGTGGCAGCGAGGCCAGCATCGCCTTGCCGGTGGCCACGCAATGCGCCCGCGCCCGTCCGCCGATCTGCGTATAGGCGCGCACCGGGTTGGGGCTGTCGAGCTTGTGCACGTACACCACCTCGTCGCCATCGAGCACCGACAGGTGCACGGTCTCGCGGGTGCGCGTGAGCAAGCGGTCCATGACCTGCTCGGCATGCACGCGCAGGTCGAGCTTCGACAGCACGGCCGAGCCCAGCTCCCAGAGCTTGATCGCGGCCATGTAGCGGCCGTTGCGCTCGTCGCGCACGATGTAGCGGGCTTCCGTCAGCGCCTGCAGCAGGCGGTGCACGTTGCTCTTGGCCAGGTCGAGCGCCGCCGCGATTTCGGTCAGGCCGAGCGAGCGCTCGCTGTGCGCGAGCAGCTCGATGATGGAGAGTCCCTTGACGAGGGTGTTGTTCATGGCGGCGCCCAGGATGTTTGGGTAATTTGCTCATCATAAAACCGTTGTTCCATTTCCTGGAACCAGATGGAATGATGCGGTTGCATCCGGCCGGCGATCGGCGTTCTACATAGCAGAACTTTTGTTGTTCATTTCAGAACTGCTTAGCATTCTTTAACACCCCCGCGGACCGTTCACGGCGCCGCGGAAGAACGACACCCTTGCTGTTTTCACCGAACCGGTTCCTTCCATTTCATGACTTCTTCCGTGCCAGCCCCATTGCCCTTGTCCGGCGTTCGCGTCGTCGAGTTCTGTTCCACGGCCGCGGGTCCGTTCTCGACCATGCTGCTGTCCGACATGGGCGCCGAGGTCGTCAAGGTGGAGCCGCCCGCGGGCGACGGGCTGCGCCAGTGGCCGCCGCTCAACGAGGGCTACAGCGAGAACTTCGCATCGCTCAACCGCAACAAGCGCTCGGTGGCGCTCGACCTGAAGACGCCGGCCGACCTGGCGCTGGCGCGCGAACTGGTGCTCGAGGCCGACGTGGTGGTCGAGAACAACCGCCCCGGCGTGATGGACCGGCTGGGCCTGGGCTATGCGAGCTTTGCCGAGCGCCGGCCGCAGCTGCTGTATTGCTCGATCTCGGCCTACGGCCAGAGCGGCCCGCGCTCGGGGGAGGGCGGCTTCGACCTCACGGTGCAGGCCGCGGCCGGCGTGATGAGCGTCACCGGCGAGCCCGACGGCGCGCCGGTCAAGTGCGGCGTGCCGCTGTCGGACTTCGCCTCGGGCCTCTATGCCGCCTTCGCGATTGCCGCGGCGCTGGCGAACGTGCGCGCGGGCGGCAAGGGCGCGCACATCGACGTGCCGATGTTCGGCTGCACCCTGGGCATCGCGGCGCTGCAGACCAGCGAGTACTTCGGCAATGGCCGCAGCCCATCGAAACTGGGCTCGGCGCATCCGCGCAATGCGCCGTACCAGGCGTTCCAGGCCGGCGACGGCTTCTTCGCCATCGCGGCCGGCAACCACAAGCTCTGGCTCGAGGTGTGCCGCGTGGTCGGCCTGCCCGAGCTCGCGACCGATGCGCGCTTCGTCAGCACCACCGACCGCGCCCGCAACCAGGGCACGCTCAAGGACATCCTCGAGCGCGTGTTCACGCAACGGCCGGTGGCCCACTGGATCGACGCCTTCCATGCCGCGGGCGTGCCGCATGCGCGCATCAACGACTACGCGGCGGCGCTGGCCGACCCGCAGACCGCGCACATGGAATGGGTGCAGCCGCTGACCTTGCCCAACGGCCGCGAGACGCGCACCTTCGCGTCGCCGATCCGGCTCAACGGCAAGGGCTTCCCGATACGGCGCGCGCCGCCCGCGCTCGGCGAGCACACCGAAGAGATCCGCCAACGCTTCGCGCGAGGGGACGCCTGATGGCCGCCCGGCTGCTCGATTTCGTCGCCGCGATGACGCGGCTCGTCAACGAAGGCCCGCAAGGCGAGCCGCAGATGCTGGAGCGCGCGGTGCCGCTGATGCGCGCACTCGTCGCCAACGACGACTGGCTGCCCGAGGCGATGACGGCGAGCCATCCACAGTACTACCAGCAGCACCTGCTGTATGGCGATCCGCTCGACCGCTTCTCGCTCGTGAGCTTCGTCTGGGGGCCGGGCCAGAAGACGCCGGTGCACGACCACACGGTGTGGGGAATCATCGGCATGCTGCGCGGCGCCGAGTGCGGCCAGCGCTACGCGCACGATGCCGGCGGCCGGCTGGTCGCGCAGGGCGACGAGGTGCTGCTGCGCCCGGGCGAACTCGACATCGTCTCACCGGAGCTCGGCGACATCCACGTGGTGCGCAATGCCTTCGCCGACCGGGTGTCGATCAGCGTCCACCTGTATGGCGGCAACATCGGGCGCATCGCGCGCCATGTGTACGTGCCGGAGACCGGCGAGCGAAAGTCCTTCGTGTCGGGCTACTCGAACGCCGCGACGCCCAACCTCTGGGCGCGGGAGCCGGCATGACGCAGGCCCCGCCAAAGCTGCTGCGCATCACGCAGGGGGACGACGTGATGCGCGTGGTGCTGCAGCGTGCCGACAAGGGCAATGCACTCTCGGCCGAGCTGGTCGACGAACTGGCGCGGGCCGTCGATGCGGCCTGCGAAGCCAATGTGCGCCTCTTCGTGCTGTCCGGCGAAGGGCGGCATTTCTGCACCGGCTTCGATCTGTCGGGGCTCGACGCCGAGACCGACGACAGCCTGCTGGCCCGCTTCACGCGCGTCGAGCTGATGCTGCAGGCCCTGCATGCGGCGCCGTTCACCACGCTCGCGATCGCCCACGGCCGCACGGTGGGCGCGGGTGCCGACATCTTCTGCGCCTGCGCCGAGCGCTGGACCGTCGGCGACACCAGCTTCGCCTTTCCGGGCGCGGCCTTCGGGCTGGTGCTGGGCACGGCGCGGCTGGCCGACACCGTGGGCGCGACCCGCACGCGGGCGTGGATCGAAGGCGGCATCGCCATCGACGATGCTGCCGCGTTCGAGGCCGGCCTGGTCACGCGCCGCCTGGCCCCCGAAGCGCTCGACGAGGCGCTGGCGCAGCTCGCCGCGCGCTCGCGCCGGCTCGACGCGCCCACGCAGCGCGGCGTGCACCAGGCGATCGACGCAGCTCGCCGCCCGCGCGGGGACGCGGGCGATGCGCACGACCTGATGCGCCTCGTGCGCTCGGCCGCCCGGCCCGGCCTGCGCGACCGCATCGCCGCCTACCGGGCGGCGCAGCAGCGCGGCTGATGGCCGCCGCACCCCACGCCCTTTCCATGGCCCTGCAAGGACTCCCACAGTGACCCTCGACCCGTCCGCCCCTTCGCTCAAGACGCTGCTCAACCCGCGTTCCGTTGCCGTCATCGGCGCATCGGAAGACCAGACCAAGTTCGGCGGGCGGCTCTACAAGACGCTGCTGCAGCACCGCTACGCGGGTGCGGTCTACCCGATCAATCCGCGGCGCGATGCGCTGTTCGGGATCAAGACCTTTCCCAGCGTCGACGCGACGCCGACCGCGCCCGACATGGTCATCATGGCCCTGCCGCGCGACATGGTGAAGGACGAGATCGCGGCCTGCGCGGCACGCGGCGCCAAGGCCGGCATCATCATCACCTCGAAGTTCTCCGACGCGGGCCCCGAGGGGCTGGCGCTGGAGCGCGAGGTGGTCGCGGCGGCCGCGGCACACGGCATGCGCCTGATCGGGCCGAACTGCCTGGGCCTGATCAGCCCCGCCAACAAGCTGGTGCTGTGCTCGTCGCCGGCACTCAACGTCGACCACCTGATCGAGGCGCCGATCGGCTTCATCAGCCAGAGCGGCGCGCTCATGGGCACGCTGTTCGACCGTTCGCACGGCATGGGCATCGGCTTCTCGCACTGCGTCTCGGTCGGCAACCAGGCCGACCTGGAGCTCAACGACTTCGTCGAATTCCTGATCGAGGACGAGCGCACCGAGGTCATCTGCAGCTATGTGGAGGGCATCAAGTCGCCGCAGCGCTTCGTCGACCTGGCGCGCCGCGCGCGCGCCGCGGGCAAGCCCTGGCTCATGGTGAAGGCGGGCGCCACGGCCGACGGCAGCCGCGCGGCCTACTCGCACACCGCGAGCCTGGCGGGCGACTTCGCGGCGCTCAAGGCCGTGTGCGAGCGCGAGAACGTGGTCATGCTCGACGATCCGCTCGACATGCTGAGCCTGGCGCGCGCGATGGTGCGCTACCCGCGGCGCGCGGTGCGCAGCGTGGCCGTGGTCACCACCTCGGGCGGCGGCGGCGCGATCACGGCCGACCGGCTTTCGCAGGCCGGCATTCCGCTCGCGCGCTTCAATGCGGCCACGGCCGAGGCACTGGCCGCGCACTATTCGGAAGGGCAGGCGGCCAACCCCATCGACGTGGGCGGGCGCAAGCACGAGGGCACCGACGAGCTCGGCGTGGTCACGGCCGAACTCGCGCTGGCCGATCCCGCCACCGACCTCGGCCTGATGGTGCTCACCACCGCGCCCGACGTGCCGGGCCTCACGCGCCAACTGGCCGACGGAGCCGAGAAGCCCGCAGCCGGCGGCAAGCCGACGCTCTACGTGATGCTGCCGGGCCGCGTGGCGGCGCCGGCGCGCGCGCACCTGGTCGAGCGCGGGCTGCCGTTCGTCGACACGCTGGCCGAGGCCATGAGCGTACTCAAGGGCTGGAAGACATGGTCCGACTACCGCGCGCCGGGCGCGCCCGCGCGCCCGGCGCAGGGCTACGCGTTCGAGCTACCCGCGACGGGGCTGCTCGGCGAGGCCGAAGCCAAGGCGCTCGTCGCCCGCGCCGGCCTGCCCGTCAACCGCGAAGTGCGGGTGCGCACGGTGGAGGCGGCGCTGGACGCGGCCGGGACGCTGGGCTTCCCGCTCGTGCTCAAGGTGGTGTCGCCGGACATCGCCCACAAGTCCGACGTCGGCGGCGTGGCGCTGAACATCGCCGATGCCGGCGACCTGCGCGCGCGCTTCGAGCGCATGCGCTCGCGCATCGCCGAGGCGGCGCCCGATGCGCGCATCGAGGGCTATTCGCTGCAGGCGCAGGAAGACGGCGAGCTCGAGCTGATCGTCGGCGCGCGCCACGATGCGCAGTTCGGCGCGCAGGTGGTGGTGGGTGCCGGCGGCGTGCTTGTCGAACTGCTCAAGGACGTGGCCGTGCTGCCGGCGCCGGTCGATGCCGACAGCGCACGGCGCGCCGTGGCGCAGCTGAAGGTGGCGCCGCTGCTCGGTGCCTACCGCGGCCGCGGCCCGCTCGACGTGGAGGCCGTGGTCGACGCCATCGTGCGGCTCGGCTGGCTGGCCCACGACCTTTCTCGATCCGCTGCGTCGGGCGACGAAGACTTCGAAATCGAAGTCAATCCGCTCAAGGTGCGGCTCGCGGGCCAGGGTGCCGTGGCGGTGGACGCCCGCGCGCGCATCGGCGGCGCCTGATCTTTCATCGATTCACAAGGAGACGACTTCCATGGCACAGATCACCATCGAGCAGCACGGCAAGGTCACGCTGTTCACCATTAACCGGCCGGCGCGCAAGAACGCCATCTGCAAGGACACCGCGCTCGAGCTGCAGGCGGGGTTTGCAGAGTTCGATGCGTCGGAGCAGCGCGTGGCGGTCATCACCGGCGCGGGCAACGACGCCTTCTCGTCGGGCGCCGACGTGAGCAACCTGCCCGAGCTGTGGCGCTGCATTCCGGGCTCGGGCTTCACCACCGACAAGCCCATCATCGCGGCCACGGCCGGCTGGGTGGTCGGCGGCGCGATGGTGCTGACCATGATGTGCGACCTGCTGGTGGCGGCCGAGAACACGAAGTTCTCGTACCCCGAGGCGCGCCTGGGTTTCACCGGCGGCATGATCGCCGGCCTGGCCGCGCGCATTCCGCACAAGGTCGCGATGGACATCATGCTGCTGGGCCGCACCGTGGAGGCACAGCGCGCCTACGACGTGGGCCTGGCCACCGACGTGGTGCCCGTGGGCAAGCAGGTGGAAGTGGCGATGGCGCAGGCCGAGGCGCTGGCCAATTCGGCGCCGCTGGTGCTCACCACCATCAAGCGCTTCGTCAACCAGCATGTGCTCGCCAAGAGCCCGGCCGAGGCCATGGCCGAGACCCTGCGCCAGCTCAACGTGGTGCGCGACAGCGCCGACATCCAGGAAGGCATGGCCGCCTTCCGCGAGAAGCGCGTGCCCGTGTATGCGGGCCGCTGAAGCAAACCATCACCACCACGCGAAGGCGCGCACCACCATGTCTTTCCCGATCCGCTCACTGCTGCTGTGGCCGCTCGCGGCGACCTTGTCGCTGCTTGCCGCGCCGCAGGCGCTGGCCCAGGCGCAGGCCAACTGGCCGAACAAGCCGATGCGCGTCATCGTGCCGTATCCGGCCGGCGGCAATTCCGACGCCATCGGCCGCTTCATCGCCGACAAGCTGGGCGCCGCGCTGGGCCAGCCGATGGTGGTCGACAACAAGGGCGGTGCCGGCGCCACCATCGGCGCCGAACTCGCGGCGCGCGCCCCGGGCGACGGCTACACCTTCATGGTGGCGCCGACGGCGGTGTTCGCGATCACGCCGCACCTGCGCCGCGTGAGCTACCAGCCGTTCACCGACTTCGTGCCGATCGCGCAGCTCTCGGGCAGCTACTCGATCGCGACCGCGCGCAAGGACGCGCCCTTCAACGACATCAAGGAGCTGGTGGCGGCCGCGCGCAAGGCGCCCGGCAAGTACACCTTCGGTTCGGCCGGCCCGGCCACCGCGACCCACCTCGCGGGCGAGATGGTCGACCACCAGGCCGGCATCGACATGCTGCACGTGCCCTACAAGGGCTCGGCCGAGGCGCTGTCGGACCTCATGGGCGGGCGCATCGACATGATCTACGACCCGGTGGGCCTGAGGCAGGTCAAGGCGGGCAAGGTCAAGGCGATCGCGGTGCTGAGCAAGAAGCGCCATCCCGAACTGCCCGATGTGCCGACCATCCGCGAGCAGGGCTACGACCTCGACACCCGCAGCTGGTTCGGCCTGTTCGCGCCCAAGGGAACGCCCAAAGCGATGGTCGACCGGATGGCGGCCGAGGTCGAGAAAATCATGGCCACCGACGATGCGCGCCAGCTGCTGCTGAAGATGAGCCAGTACCCCGAGTACGTCGGCCCGGCCGCTTTCGCCGCGCAGATCCAGGCCGACAGCGCCTTCTTCAAGGAGCTGATCGTGCGCGCCAAGATCCACGTCGATTGAGCCGGGAGCGCGCCATGCTGAAGAAATTGCGCGTGCCCACGCTCCTCGTCCTGCTCGGCGCCTGCCTGGCCGTGTCTGCGGTCGCGCAGCAGGGCACCTGGCCCGAGCGGCCGGTGCGGCTGATCGTTCCGTATCCGCCCGGCGGCACCAGCGACAACCTCGGCCGGCTGGTGGCCGAACGCCTCGGCGCCAAGCTCGGCGCGACGGTGATCGTCGACAACAAGCCGGGCGGCACCACGCAGATCGGCACCGAGCTTGCGGCGCGCGCCGCGCCCGACGGCTACACCGTGCTGCTCGGCGCGGTGACCGCCTTCACCGTGCTGCCCCACCTGCGCAGCAAGCTGCCCTACGACCCGAAGCGCAGCTTCGAGCCGCTGGGCGGCATCGCCGAATACCTGTCGGTGGTGGCCGTGCGCAAGGACCTCGGCGTGGCCAGCCTGCCCGAACTGATCGCGCTCGCGAAGGCGCGGCCGGGCAAGCTCAGCTACGGCTCGGCGGGGCTCGCGTCGTTCGGCCACATCGCGGGCGAGATCCTGCGGCGCGAAGCCGGCATCGACATGCTCCACGTGCCGTTCAAGGGCTCGGCCGACGCGGCCTCCGCGCTCGCGGCCGGGCAGATCGACCTGCTGATCGACGGCGCCGCCGTGCCGCTGGCCAAGGCCGGCCGGGTCGTGCCGCTGGCCGCCTTCAGTGCCGCGCGCCATCCCGAACTGCCGGCGGTGCCCAGCCTGTCGGAAACCGGCATCGAACTGAAGCGGCCCAAGGGGCCGGGCTGGGGCCTGTTCACGCCCAAGGGCACGCCCGCGGCGATCAACACGCGTCTCTCGCGGGCCCTGCAAGACCTGCTGGCCGAGCCCGACACGCAGGCCCGGCTCCAGCGCATCAGCACCGTGCCCGACTGGCGCACGCCCGCGCAGCTGGAGAGCGCGATCCAGGCGGACTGGCAGTTCTATGGCGAACTGCTGCCGGCGATCGGGATGCGCGCCGAGTGAGCGAGCGCGAGGACCGCAGCCGTTCGCCGAGCGCCTCGCTCGCAGGCGTCGAGCCTGCTCAGTCGAGCGACATCTTCGCGTCGCTCACGACCTTGCCGAGGCGGTGCTTCTCCCTGGCGATCGCCTGCGCGAAGTCGGCGCGCGTGCCGCCACCCACCTGCGAGCCATAAGCCTCGAACTGGGCCCGCATCGCCGTGTCGGTCTTGAACGCGGTGTCCATCGCCTGCGCGATGCGGTCGAGCACCGCGGGCGGCGTGCCCTGGGGCGCGAACAGCCCGCCCCAGTGTTGCATCTGGATGGTGGGGAAGCCCTGCTCGGTGGTGGTCGGCACGTCGGGCAGCACGGCCGTGCGCCGCGCGTCGGTCACGGCCAGTGCGCGCAACTTGCCACCTTTCACGTAGCCCATCACGCCGAGCGCCGCTTCCGACGCCAGGTCGATCTGGCCGCCGACGATCGCATTGACCGTTTCCGAGCCGCTTTTGTAGTGGACGACGGTGACGGGCACGCCGAGCGCGGCGCCGACCATCTCGGCGACGAAATGGCCCGTGCTGCCGGCGCCGGCCGTGCCGAAGGTGAGCATGCCCTTGCGCCTGGCATAGGCCTGCAGCTCCTTCAGATCGCGAAAGCTTGCGGTGCCCGATGCAACCATCACCGACGGTGCGGTGTTGCATTCGACCACCGGAACCAGGTCGCTTTCGGCATAGGGCATCTTCGTGCGCAGCAGCGCGTTGGCCACCGCGCCGTTGCCCGCGATCAGCAACGTGTAGCCGTCGGGCGCGCTCTTGGCCACCAGGTCGGAGCCGATGATGCCGCCCGCGCCCGGCTTGTTGTCGACGATCACCTTCTGGTTCAGCTGCCTGCCCAGGCCCTGCGCGATCAGGCGCGCGGTGGTGTCGCCCGGCCCGCCGGCGGAGAACGGCAGCACCAGGCGGATCGGCTTGTCGGGCCAGGTGCCTTGTGCGTAGGCCCGCGAGCGGATGGCGAGGGCAGTGAGGCTGGCCCCTCCGGCCAGCAGCAGGGAGCGGCGGTGCAACGTGCGCATGGTGTGTGTCTCTCTCCGTGTCGTTGTCGAACTGCAAGAAAATTCAGTCGTAGGCGGCAGCCACCGGCGGTGCCAGCAGCGCCAGCAGCTCGCGCACGTCGGCCACGTCTTCGATGCCCAACGTCATCTCCTCGATCGCCTTCTGCCGCGGCGCGTCGATCAGGCCGTCGGTGAGCGTGCGGTATTTGGCCGACACCTCGGCGGCCGGCAACGGCGACGCGATGCCGCGCGAGGCGCCGCGGTCCACCTCGATGCGCTGGCCGTCGCTGAAGCTGACCGCCACGCGCACCCGGAAGCGCTTCCGGATGTCGCCGTCGGCTGCGTCCAAGGCCGGTTCGTGCCGCACCTCCACCTTGTGCAGCAGCGCCCACACGTCGTCCGAGTCGATGCGTGCCGGCGTGAACTGCTGGACCATCGCGGCCCCGTCGATGGCAGCCACCGCGAGCGCATAGCCGATGTTCATCTGCGCGCCGATGGGCGTCAGCGGCCGCTCGGGCACCCACCAGCCGTGGTGGTAGGCGGCGTGCGGCACGTCGCACTCGATGCGCGTGATCTCGTCGGGCACCAGCTTGCGCTGGGCGTCGATGTCGAACAGGGCGTCGAGCGGCGAGTGAATTGCGCCCATCGCTGCGTAGGGCTTGAGCACGATGCGTTCGACCTCCCAGCGCTCGCCCAGGCCATCGGTGATCTGCAAGGCGTCGGGCGCGTGGCCTTCGCCGAAGGTCGAGAGGAAGCCGCCGTACGCGCGCTCGAACACGCGCTTGATGCCGGTGTAGCCGCCCTCGGCCAGCACCGCCGCATACATGCCGTTGCGCGCCGAGAAACCGTGGTGCATGCGCTTGCACATGGCTTCGTATTGCGCCGCCATGAGGCCCGCCGACTGCGTGCCAGCCAGGCCCAGCGCGTCCTCGAAGCGCGCCGCGTCCAGGCCCAGCAGCTTGCCCGCCGCGGCCGCCGCCGCGTGGGTGCCGAACACCGCGCCCGAATGCCATCCGCGCGACAGCATCTGCGCGCCGTGCAGCGCCATGCCGACACGTGGGCCGACTTCGTAGCCTGCCATGGCCGCTTCGAGGAAGCGCTTGCCGCTGACCGGCGTCTCGCTGCCCTCGGCCATGGCCCACAGTGCCGGCAGCACGATCGATGCGCTGTGCAGCGGGCCGAGCGGATGGAAGTCGTCAAGCTCGAAGCCCTGGATGAATGTGCCGTTGAGCAGCGCCGCGCCGGGTGCGCTCGTCTTCGCGCCCCAACCGACGATGGTGCGATCGCCGGCGCCTTCGAACTTGCGCACGATGCCCACGGCCGTGCGCGACCACGGCAGTTGCGCGCCGACGATGGCGCAACCGATGCCGTCGAGCGTGAGCAGGCGCGCACGCTCGCGTGCCGAGCCGGGTGCATCGTCCAGCGTGAAGCCGGCGAGCCAGTCGCAGAGCCGGCCGGTCGGTCCGCCGGGGTCGCTGGCCGTGGACGAAGAGCTCGGAGCGCCGATGGAAGTTGCTTGGTTCATGCCTTGCTCCTGTCCATGGTCGTTGCAGTCGGCAGCACGTAGCCCTTCAATTGCTCGCGCAGCCGGGTCTTGAGGATCTTGCCGGTGGCGCCCAGCGGTATGGCGTCGACGAAGACCACGTCGTCGGGGATCTGCCACTTCGCGGTCTTGCCTTCATAGAACTGGAGCAGCTCTTCGCGCGTGACCTCGGCGTTCGGCTTTCTGGCGACCACCACGATCGGCCGTTCGTCCCACTTGGGATGCGCGACGCCGATGCACGCCGCC